>NZ_JACOOP010000014.1:0-76784 GCF_014287725.1 Clostridium sp. NSJ-49
TTAAATGATTTGGAAGATCCTTTGTATATTTATCTAAAATAGACATAAATTTTGAAGTATTTTTTTATATTTATTTCTTTGTAAATATATGTTATGTAATTTAATGTAATTAATTCTATAACTTTCATATTTTGCTTGCATATATTATAAAAACAGATGGAGCAAATTATATTATATTTTTACATGAAATTTATGGTTATTACATTATTATCCATAATATTTCTTATTTCGATATTTTTATAAAGTAAAAAATCATAATTTTTAAACACACTATGATTATATTTTTAATACATATAATTATAATAGATGTTTATGATTATTTTTAATAAGTTTAGATTATATTTTTCTTTTAATAAAATCATGTTTAATTAAAATATTATATAAAATCTATAAAAAAAGACTAAGTTAATTGAATTACTTAGTTTTAAATAAACAAGATAGTTCAAATAGCTTAGTCTTATTAATTATAACTTTTTAACAAATTCAGATTTTAAGCTCATAGCTCCAAATCCATCTATTTTACAGTCTATATTGTGGTCTCCATCTACTAAACGTATATTTTTAACCTTTGTACCAGCTTTTAAAGCAGATGAGGCACCTTTTACTTTAAGGTCTTTTATTATTGTAACAGAATCACCATCTTTTAAGATATTTCCATTAGCATCTTTAACAACTAACTCATCCTCATTATTTTCACTTACAGAATGTGTATTCCACTCATGTCCGCATTCTGGACAAATAAATAGATTTCCGTCTTCATAAGTATATTCTGAATTACATTTTGGGCAATTTGGTAGATTATCCATAATTCACTTTCCTCCACTTGTAAATAAATTTATTGTTATTCCTCATTTATAAACTAATAATACTAATTTAATAAAATTAATACGAGGAACTAATTGTAGGTCTTTATGATATCATAGTCTATTAATAATGACAAACCTTAACGTTTAGTCTAGTTTTTGCATTTTTAAAATAATTTATTAACCTTATACGCCCTCAATAAATAATATAGATTATAACCTAATTTAATATTTATGGGCGGTGATTAAAATGATTGAAGTAATTACTCCTTCAAGTAATTATTATGATGATGCTAGACAAGAATGGAATAAATCTATAGATAAATATCCAACTGCAATTGCATATTGTAAGACATTTGATGATGTAAAAAAAGCAGTATTATTTGCAAGAAAAAATAGATTTAAACTTAGAATTCGTTCTGGTGGTAGTAATTATGAAGGTTTCTCTATTGATGATGGATTATTTATTATAGATATTAGTAATTTAAACAGAATTAATATTAACTATGAAAATAATACTGTTACTGCAGAAGGTGGCGCTCTATTAGGCCAATTATATAACTTTCTTGGAGTAAACGGTTATCCATTCCCTGGTGGCTCCTTTCCAACAGTTGGCATAGCAGCATTAACTCTTGGTGGTGGTTGGGGATATTCGAGTAGATATTTAGGACTTTCCTGTGATAGTTTAGTAGAAGCTAAATTAGTTAATTATGAAGGCTCTTTAATAACTGCAAATAAAGATACTAATTCAGACTTATTCTGGGCCTTAAGAGGTTGTGGTGGAGGAAACTTTGGGATAGTTGTTTCATTAACATTCAATCTACCTCCAAAAGTTGATTTAGTTACTACTTTTAATATTTATTACTCAAATATTAATAAAGATAATCAAATAAAATTCTTAGATACATGGCAGCATTGGATAACTAATGCTCCAGATAAAATAAATATAAAATCTAGTATAGCAAACTCAGCTTACGATGGTTATTATATTTACTGTACTGGACTACTCTATGGAACCCCTAATGAATTAATGGATATTTTATCACCTTTTATGAATATAGAAAGTTGCAATTTAACTTATGAAAATGTCTCTTTCCTTCAATCTACTGAAATAATTGGATCTTTCTATAATCAATATGAACGGTTTATTTCATATAGTAGATTCGTATCTAGAGAATACTCTTATGATGAGATTTCAAAATTAGTTGATATAATAAACGAACAACGTCCTGAAGGCTCTCAAACCACTTTGTTAAATCTATATGGCCTTGGAGGTAAAGTAAGTAAAATAGATAAATCTGATACAGCTTTTTACTATAGAAATAGCAATTATATTATTGCTATCGAGTCTGACTTTGAAGATAACGAATATAAAGCTGAAAATACTAAGTGGATAGAAGAAAAATCAAGATTTATTTATAATATAACAGATGGCTCATATATAAACTTTCCATATTATCCACTTGATAATTATCTATATGAATATTACGGAGATAACTCTATCTATCTTCAACGAATAAATAAAAAATATGATCCTTTTAATACCTTTGACTTTCAACAAGGTATAAGATAATTTAATTATCTTCTTTAATAATAGAAATAAGCTTCAGAATACTCTCATTCTAAAGCTTATTTCTTATTATTTTCTTTATATAAAATTTTACTCTTACCGCCATTTAGAATATACGCTTACAGTTTCAATATCTTTTTAGATAATATTATTACGCGAATCAGATAATTTACTGATCAAATCTAAGAATTGTAGCTTTACTTATGATACGGTTCTCCGTATCAGTATAAAGTGAGGTTTCTTTATATTCATCTATTAATTAAACTGGAATTTGTCAATCCGTTCCTTTAGTTTTTTTATCAACATCATTTATTCCAAATAAAGCTAATATCAAAGATACAATAATAATAGAAATATCTGTTGCCGAAACAGACTGCATAAAATAATCGACAACACGCAGACCATAAAATGTAGCAAACGTATCTAAGATAATATAAAACAGTATAGCCATTTGTTTTGGCAATTTCCCAAAAGATAGAACTACTTTAGGCAATACCTCAGCTATCAGACTAAAAGGATAAGAAATAATTGTTGCAATTACAAAAAACAGAATAATACTCCCTATTGACTCATATTCAAACCCAAATATTTTCATTATCGCTCCACCTAATAAGGCAATAATAGATAATACGCCAACAAACAATAATCCACATAAGAGAAAAGTTATTAACTTTTCTTTATGTCTGTTCCAAATCTCTTTCAATTATTTCACTCCCCAAATTCTAATTTACCTAATAAATATAAATATTTCTACATGATAAAATTATACTATTTATCTATACCAACCTCAATATTTTATATTTTCATTGCTATTATTCTCTATATAGCAATATCTAAATTCAATACACTCATTCCAATATTTCTTTACTTATATAGTCAACCAAGCTATCATTTATTTTTAGTTTTATTGAATCTATTTCTCTTGTTTCATTTATAGTTATCTCTGATATTATCATATGAAGCAATTTCTTCTGTTGCTCTCTAGTTGCACTTTCTGTTAGAACTTTACTGAAATTCTCTAAGCTTATACTGTTTATTAATTTTCCTACACTACCTATTTCTTCTGTTGTTATACTCTTGTATTTATCTAATATCTTCTTAATTTCTCTTATTATATATTGCTGAGTTATTGAAGAAACTTCTTCATTAACTGTAATGAATACATTATCTTTATTAAACATTTATACTCCCTCTTTCTATACTTTTATTTAGATGTAAAAAAGTCTTAATCACTATACTTGTAGCAATTAAGACTTTTAGATTTGGTTTATTTCTTGTTTTAACATTTCAATGAATCCTTCTGAAAATACTTTTCTACTTATTGACTCTTTTATTAACTCTATTAGTTCTAGCTCTGTTACATCAAGACTTCTTGGAATGTATGTTTCATCACCTCTTCTAGTTGCCTTGTAGACACAGAATCTTACTTCATCTCTCTTTAGTTCTTTGATGTAGATTTTCTCTATTGAGTATGTGTATTCTCCTGCTCCAACTTTTCCTTGGCTTTTTATCTTGCAGTACTTAGTTTCCTTGATTATCTTTTCTTCACTCTTCTTACTCACATTAATTCTACCTCCTTATCTTATTCCAGTAGGAACTTAGAAAGTTCTTCAGTACATACTACTACAATTGAAAAATCGCTAGAAAGTAAGTATAAGCTTGAAGTATAATTTTCTCCATTCATAACTTCTATTACATCAGTATATTCTGGCATTAAACATTGTAACTTATCTTGTTTCAATATTTCGATATCTACTATATTTTCTGCTATTAATACATATCCACCTAAGTCAGATTCTACATTCCTATCCTCTCCATATGCTTCATTTAATATAACTATTATTTCTCTTACGAATTCAATAACCTCTACTGGTATGCTATTTAATTTAACTAATTGACTTTCATTATAAACTTTTTTCATTATACTTTCTCCCTTCTACATATAAAAAACTCTTACTTGCATATCTAAATACAAGTAAGAGCTTTACTAAAGTAAACTTTTATAAAATTCTATTGTTGGCTTATCATTATTTATTAACAGATTTAATTTTTCATATGTTGAATCATAGAAGTTATTATCTTTAGCATATTTAATTACTTCCTCATAAGATAATTCAAAAATATTATCTGTTATGTTATAGTAGAAATCATCATTCATCACACCAAAGAAATATTTTACTGAATCATCATATGTCATTCTTGGTACTTCTTCTAAATCACAATTTTCATCTGTATAACAACCATTTCTATCATTCCATTACGGAAACTCTGTCATTTTTCTACGTATAATCTCATTATTCATAGATACAACCTCCTTATATACTACATAATCATAATATATATTTATATATTACTTAAAATACGTAATGCATCTAATGCCATTACTTTAACATGAGGTTTTATAGTATCATTACTTTCAATTTCTTCTTTAGTAAACCAATATAATTCTTTGCTTTCTCCCTTTTGTGGTCTAACTTCATTAGAAAATGCTCTTTCAAAATATATAAAATCTATATTCTCAACTTCATGACCTACATTTTCAAGAAGAGTATGCATTGGACTATGTAATTGAATCTCCGTATCGGTGTTAAGTTAGGTTGTAAACTTGCTCATTACTTTTCTCCTTTTCTAATATACTTTTAAAATTATAATTTAATTATGATCTACATCCCCATATTATTCTATATAGTAATGTTCAAATTCAACATAGTTGCTCCAAAACTTCTTAACCTAAAAGAAGAAGGAGCACCCTTAAATGATACTCCTTCTCAAAACTTACTTTATATCCAATTGCTTGTTATCCCTTACCATCTTGCCCATTACCCTAACATCATAATAACTTTCTCAAGTGAATATCAAGAGTTTTCTAAATTAATCCTTAACAGCTAGTTAATCTTTTAAATATTCTATTAATTCTTCTAATTCATTATCATCTTTATTTAATTTATCAAAGTCTTCTAAATCACTTTTTATATCTTTTTTTACTTCCTTTTTAACATTTAATCCACTGATAATATATCCCATAGAAAATGTTGCTATTGAATAAAATGCATATGGTAATGATGAATTAATGTAATATGTTATTACCATTAATATACTTTTACTTACCACAATCTTACCTGATGCTACAAGTGATAATATATATACATGTGAATTATATATAGTTAATAATGTATATACTAATATAATTATTGAAATAACATATAATACTTTACTTATTAAATTTATATCTTTAAAATGTTTTACTTCCATACTTAAGCCACCTCTTATAAAAGCTTATTAATTTTTTTAATTAATCTGTATTAGTTTTTTATTTTTTAACACAAGTACAACATCCGCTTTTTTAGCTAATTCCTTACTATGAGTAACCACTATTACGCATTTTTCATGTTTATGTGCACTTACTTTTAATATTTCTATAATTTCATCAGCTGTATCACTATCTAAATTTCCTGTTGGCTCATCTGCTAATATTACTGGTGAATCTGTAACAAGTGTTCTTGCAATGGCAACACGCTGTTGCTGCCCCCCTGATAATTGTAATACGTTTCTATTAACTTCATCATCAGTTAATCCTAAATTGTTTAAAATTTTCTTATCTGCCTTAGGATTAACTATCTTTAAATTTTCTAAGGGTGTCATATAATCAATTAAATTATAATTTTGAAAAATTAATGAAATATTGCTTTTTCTATGATTCTCATACCCTTTTACTTTTATATTTTGATTATTATATAATATTTCACCATTTCTAGGTTCATCTAATCCAGCCAGTAATGATAATAATGTTGTTTTTCCTGAACCAGAAACCCCTAAAATAGCATAAAATTTTCCTTTTTCAAATTCCATGCTTATATCATTTAAAACTCTTTTTCCATTTTTATATGAATAATTAACTTTATTTAATGCTAAAATTGACATTTATCTTCCTCCTAGCTCATTTTGGATAATATTTCTTTTGGTTTTAATCTAATTATTGATGCTGATGATGCCATTACTGAAAGTATGATAATAACTGTTCCTATAACATATACATAAATTAATTCTTCAACCTCTACTTTTACATCTATTTCATCTACTGTACGAGTTGCTAAAGAACTATTAACATCATTTCCTAATGAAAATCCTCCAAATCCACTTTGAACGTCTTGAACCGCTTGCTTACCTGCTTGTGCAACTATTGTATTTCCTATATTTTGTGAAATTACCTTACTTGAGAAATATGATCCTCCAAAAGCTAATATACTTATAAGTAATAATTCAATTATATATTGAGAAATAATATTAAACTTTGAAACTCCTATTGAAAGTAATATACCGGTTTCATGAACTCTTCCTTGAATCCAAAATGCTAACACTAATGAAAGTATTATTACTCCAGCTATTATTGCTCCAATTAAAACCATATTTATAATCTTATCTAAAGAATCAAAAGACTTAGATAAAGCTAAAAATGTATCTTCACTTTTTACTATTGTATACTTATTCCAATCAGTAGGAATATCTTTAAATTTTGATGTTACTTTATCTACATCAGTATCTGTATTGAAAGTAGCATTTGTATATTTTACATTTCCATCTGAATATCCATATAAAGTTTTAATAGTATCTACATCAGTAATTAAAAGATTTTCTGGCATTTCTAATTTATGTCCAGCTCTTTCAGTATTTTCACTTTCAAAAATACCTACAATTTCAAGGTCATAATCACTTTTAGATAAAGTTGATGCATTAAAATCTCCAGCACTCTTTGTTGCTTTTATAGTATCTCCAACTTTTAAATTATTTGCTTCTGCTAAATCCTTATGAATTAATACCTTGTTTTTATCAGTAGCAACAATATGTCTACCATCAATCAGCTTTAATGATTTACTTATAAACTTAATATCATATTCTGAACTTTTATGTGCTTCTACAGAAAAAAGTTTTTCATATTTATAATCATCATTATATTGAACTACATTTTTTTCAGGTTTTATATAATTTACATTTTCTAAATCTAAACCAGCTCCTTGAATTGCTGCATCATAATTCTTAACACCTTCTACCTTTGAAACCTTATCAATTAAATTTTCTGGAATTGTTCCTTCAAAATTACCCGCAAAATTAGCTTGTAATTCAAAAGTATTTGCCATATCCTTATTTGAATCTTGTCTTGCTATATTTGCTGCCTTTTTAATTGAAATTCCACTTAAAACTGCCGTTGCTATTCCAAATAATATAAATAACATAATAATACTTTTTATTTTTTTTCTTGTTATATATAATATTGATCTCTTAAATACATTCATATTTATGTCCTCCTTGTTTATTAACTTGAGTACATTCTATCAACCTAATATGAAATATTTATGAAATTTAAAAATTAAGTTTATAAAATTCATTAAGAATCGTATTAATTAAATTATTTTTTATAAAAAAATAAGGATATTATTAATCTAATACCCGTTATTTTTCAACTATTTTATTTTTTATTAAACATGAACAAATTTCAAATATTTAATTAAAATCAACTTCAAAACTCATTCCAGTTAATATTGATTTAAAAGAATAATCTAAATTATACATTTTTAAAATTTGTTGAACTATGTATAATCCTAACCCATTCCCCCCACTACTCTTATTTCTATCAAAATCAACTCTATAAAATGCCTCAAAAATATGTGCTAAATGTTCTTCTGAAATTGGCTTACAATCATTTTCTATAATAAGTTTTTTATCTTTTATATATATTCTTATTTCCTTTCCTTCATCAGTATAATTTACTGCATTAGAAATAATATTAGAAATTGCTTTAGTAAATAATTTTTCATCTACTTTAATATTAAAAGACTCTTTTAAATTCATTTTAATATTAATTTTCTTTGACTTAGCTATTAATTTATATGGTTCTATGTTCTTTTGAACTAAACTACCTAAATCTAATACACTTTCATTTTTATTATTTATTATATTAAGTTTTGAAGTATCTAAAATTTCCTGAACCATTTTACTTAATTCACTAACTATATCCTTACATTTTTCTAAATATATATAATGATTTTTATATTTTCCTATATCATATAGCATATTTTCAATCATTATATACATACTCATTAGTGGTGTCTTAAGCTCATGTGATGCGCTTCTTAAAAAATCCACCTTAATTTTTTCAGATTCACTTACATTTTTTATTTCCTCTTCCAATGATACAATTGTATTTAATAAATTTTCATATAAACTATTTACATTAGCTGCTAATATTCCTATTTCATCTTCAGTTTTTACCTCACAAAAGGCTTCTTTATTTAAATTCTCCATTTTTTTTGTAACATCACAAATTTCTTTTATTGGAGTTGTAATTTTTCTTGCATATATATATGATGCAATAAGTGCTATAAGCAAGCTTATAAAAATAGAATATGGAAGTATTTTTAATATAATATCTCTTGTTTCTGTGAATGATTCTAAATCCATTACTATTTTAGCACTTCCATTTACATCATTACTTTTTTTAAAGTCCCTACTTTTTATTATTGATAAATTATTTATATTAATATATTGACCGAATATTTCTCCATTTTCATCATCAAAACTTTCTATAATATTTTCACCACTTAAATTAGGAATTATTAAAGAGTTTTCTGTAACTTCCTCTTCATTAACATATATATCTACTTTGTGCAAACCTTGAAATACCCTTTTTTCATCTCCTATAGTAAGTAAAACTTGAATATTATATTTTTCAGCAAAATTCTTTGCTATCTTAAATGATTCCTTATTATCAGATTTATTTACTTGTTCAATTAAATCTTCAATAATTTTATCAGCTTCCTTTTGTTTATTATTCACATATACCTTGGGTAATGCTAAATAAATTAAAACATTTGAAATTAAAATTATTACACTTATTATCCCCATGGTAAATATATATGTTTTTGAAAATAGCTTTAACTTATTCATCATTGCTCCTCAAATTTATATCCAATTCCCTTAACTGTTACTATACAATCTAATAACAACTTTTTTCTTATATTTTTAATATATACATCAATAACCCTATCATTTGGTGCTTCTTCAATCCTCCATAAATTATCTAAGATTTGTGCTCTTGTTAAAACCTTTCCCTCATACTTTAATAATAACTCTATTAATTTTATTTCCTTAGGTTTTAAATCAATATTTTCGCCATTCTTTCTTGCTGAATATCCTTCAAAATCAATTTCTATATCTCCATAACACCACTTTTTATTTTCACTAACTTTTACTCCTCTTCTAAGAAGTGCTTCTATTCTTTTATGTAAAACTATTATTGAAAATGGCTTTGTAATATAATCATCTGCCTCTTCATCAAAACTCATAATTTGGGTATAATCATCACTCATTGCTGTTAACATAATTACTGGAACATTGCTTTCTTGTCTAATTTTATTTAAAACAACAAATCCGTTAGCCTTTGGAAGCATTATATCTAAAATTACTAAATCAATTTTATTATTCTTAAATAATTCTATTGCTTGCATTCCATCTTCTGCACTTATAACGCTATATCCAACCTCTGCTAGATATTCACTTACGCCTTCCCTTATTTCTTTTTCATCTTCAACAATTAATATATTAATTTTCATTTATATTTTCCTCCATTTTATATAATATATATCAAAATGAATTTATTTTATAAATACATAATAACATAAAGTTTCAATTATATTATAAATATAAAAGTGCTAATTTCATAAATTAACACTCTTAACATTAAATTAATAATATTATTTATATACCAATTCCACATATAATTTATCACTAAAGTTCTATATATAAAGGCTTACTTAAATGATAATATTCTCAACCCTCTCCTTCTCAAATTCCCTTATTTATTAACCTAATTTCAGTAAAAACCTCACTTACTTATGGTACGGTTCTCCGTATCAGTATTAAGTGAGGTTTTTACTTATAATTACATCTCTTCTATATCTACTATATAACTTATACCTATACTAACTTGCTTTTCATTATCTAATGATAGATATAGCATATCATCCTCTTCCTCGTACTTAGCTAACTCTAAAAACAATACTCTACCTTCTACTATATTACCCTCATCATCTGTAACTCTTATCTTAGAACCTAAATCAATGTACATATCCATACCACTCATATTATTCTCTTTTGTAACCTTTATACATGGCATAATATTTGTAACTACCATTTTATTCACACTCCTTAACTGTACATATTTTATTTAAATCTATTTATATTCTCTATTACTCTACCATGATAAGCTGAGTCTTCTTCCTCTGCATCAAATACAACTGTTCTATCTATTCCAAATTCATCTAACCAGCTATAATCATACGAATCAGTCCACGAAACTATAAATACTTTATGAACTGTATTTCTTATTAGGTCATCCAATATTTCTTTACGTTGTTCATCTTTCTTTCTACATATTGAATCTACTGGATACAATATAGATACATTATATCTTTCATTTCTCCATGACTTTTTATTTATTGTGTCTATATACATTCTCAAGTTTCCTACTTTAATTCTTGTGTTCAATTTTGCTGATTTAAGACTATGTTGAAAAATACTATCAATATTATCTTTTCCATTAATCCTAAATAAAACTTTAACACCATCTTGTACATTTTGATTTAATGTTCTCAACACTTCCATATGCTTTTCAAATTGATGTGTTCCAGTTATAAGCATTATTTTTTCATCATCTGATTGTATAAATTCTATAATCTCTTTTTTTAAATTTTCTCTATTATTCATAATATCTCCCTTCTAGTCCCTGACTATCTTATCTGGCAAAAAATATTCAGTAGCTCCCTCTTCATCCTCTGTCCATTTACTACTAATATTATTTTTCTTACACATTAAATACGCATCTGTTCCCAGTATCTCCTTAGTCTTTTCTAAGTTTTTCTCTCTTACTTTTTTCCCAACCTTATCATTATCAAACCAACCACAAAAATATATTTTTTCTGCATCTTCCACATTTCTTTTATATATTGCATAATCGCTAGGTTTCCATTTGTTATTAGTATCTATCTTCTTGGGTATATTCTTATTTAATTCATTGAAGAAATATATTGTCTTAAATGGACTATCTGGATTATATTTTAATCCTAATATTTCTAATAATCTTAAATATTTATCTCCAATATTTATATCAATTATATAGCCTTTCTTTACATTTAGTTCAAAATAAAAATTATTAGCTCTACCCCCTATACATAATTTATATGGAACTTCATCAGTAAAGAAAAATATATCAAAAACTACATTATTATAAGTAAATATAAATTTACTTTTTTTAACTCCATTAATTTTCATAGAGTTATGAAACTCCTTAATCCCATTTAATTTCATTAAAATTCTCCCCTTAATATAACTTTTTAATTTTCTTATAACACTATAAATCTAACATATATTCTAAGTTAAATATTCCCAGTATAATATCTCTTAGTATAAAATGATAAAGCGAACTTCTACTAATACTTATTTCTTTATATTATCTACAGTAATTTCCTCTGTTACACTAACTTCTTTAAATGCTTGTTTATATTCGTCTAATTGCCAAATTTCCTTTGGTTCTGGTATCTCTTCTTTAACATATTTAGATAGTAATCTATAATAATCATCAATACTCTTAATGCTTCTACTATGCTTTCTAGAAATAATACTTTCAAGTATATTTACTAACTCCTCATACCTATCTGAATTAATAAACTCAACTTTTCTTAATTCACATATAGCATTATATGGTTTATCACCTCTTTGAAGATATTTAAAATATTGAAATTCAAAATCAGGCATATTAGCAATTATCATATTATCCATTCCATTTTTAATTCTCGATTCATTAAAAATCTTTTCATTTATTGTCCACATAGCATTTTTCACTTTTTTCTCTTTTCTCATAGAATATGGAGCATCAATATCATGAATTGCAGTGTAACTTAAGCCAAAGTGATTTAATATCTTCATGAACATTGGAATATTAGCCTTACCACGACAATTTACTATTTGTATTCCTGTATACTTAGAGTTTATACTCTTTATATAATTTAATACTGTCTGCTCTGTGTCACCTTCAACTAATATAATATTATTTGCGAAGAAAAATTCATTAATACTAGGATTACACATTCTAATCATTTGCAACCTTTGTCTTTCATCTTCATCAAAATTTGCTTTTTCAGTAGAAAAAATTCTTGTTTTAGAATCAATATCCTTGTCTACTCTTATAATTGTAGTATGTGGTTTTGAAACATCTATAAATATTGGTGAATGTGTTGTAATCATCACTTGCCAATTTTGCATTTCTGCTATTTTATATAGAGCCTCTCTAGCTGCTCTAATTGCTGGTGGATGTAAAAATGATTCTGGTTCCTCAATTAACAACATCCTAGGTTTATCATTATTTATTTTAGTTTTACCTTTTTTATAATTTCCCGCCTCTGATAAAGCCTCTATTGCAGACCATAAAAATGTCCTTTGTAATCCAGCACCTTGACTAGATAGTGGATAGTCATTTCCCTCTAAATCCTTTATCCTTATATGGCTTCCTGATGCAATTATTTTTTCAGGCTCAAACTTACCTGCTTGAGGCTTTATTAATATTTTACAATCTGGAAATATATTTTTCATATTTTCTTCAAGTTTATCTGTTGTTATATCTAATGTATCTTCAATTTCTTTTTTTACTTCTTCAGCAATTTTATTAAGATTATCTATCAAATCTTTAATTCTTCCATCATCACATCTTGATTTCTCTTTTATTGCTTCGGATAATATTTCTATTATTTGTTTTTGTAGCTCTTCTGGACTATCTAATGGATTTATCTTTATCGGTACAGGTATACAACTAGCTATCTTCGTATCCCATCCTCCCATACCTCCTTTTTTCCATTGTTCCTCTTCATTATTCCAAGAATACTTAACGCCCTTAGTATTCTCTTTTTCCCATACATATTTATATTTTATACATTCATTATAATCAGGATGATTAAATATCCATTTTTCTCCTATTTGTATTTTATCCTCATCTGTTATATCTGAAAAAATTCCTGATATCTCTATTGGAGAATCCGTGCTATTTTTATGGAATTTATTTTTATCTAAAGCTACTCCTGATCCAGCAAAAGATTCATAAGCATTTAATACTGTGGTCTTTCCAACATTATTAGGTCCAATTAGTACAATTATATCATCTATTACCACTCTTAATTCATTTTCTCCAATACAACCATAATTTTTAATTATTAATTCTCTTAACTTCAATTGAATCTCTCCCCTTTAATATTTAACATCAAAATTATACCATATTTTTATATATTATCTATATTTACACATTAACTTACATTTTTTTAAATCTATACTATAATATCTAAATTCAATACACTCATCCCAACATTTCTTAACATAAAAGAAGAAGGAGCATCCTTTATAGATACTCCTTCTTCTTTACTTATATAATCTACTAACTTATCATTTATAGTTAAGTTTATTGAATCAACCTCTCTTAATTCATTTATTGTTATCTTAGAAATTATCATATGTAATAACTTCTTCTTCTGCTCTCTTGACTCTTTATTATTTAACAACTTACTGAAATTGTCTAGTATACTTTTAATAAACTCATAAGATATTTCTTCACTTACATCATCAGCTAATGTAACTAATAGAGGTTCTTTTGACTCTTGTAATATTTTAGCTCTTTGATTTAGCTCATCTTTTCTAGTTAGAAATTCTTCTCTTGTTATTATGTCATCTTCGTATGCTTCAAAAATCTTTCTCTTTTTCTTATCTATGTTTTCTAGTTCCTTATCTATTCTTTCTAACTCACTCTTACTTGGATCTACTCTCTTTATTCTTTCCTTATTTATGTTTCTTACTATTGATTTAATCATTTCATCATTAGATAAAACACTTGAAAGTTTATTAAACACATACTCATTAGCTTTCTCTACTCTTATGGTATTTGAATTGCATATACTTGTACCTTGATTTTTCCATGCTCCACAACAATAATAAGCTATTCTTTTCTTAGTTCCATCAGCTAGTACATTAGTAGTTCTTGAAATAACCATACCAGATCCACACTTAGGACATTTTAATATTCCCGTTAATGGGTAAAATCCATCATAGACTCTTGAAGGTTTACCAGATTTAGATTGTAACATCACTTGAACTTTATCCCATGTATCATTATCAATTATAGCTTTATGAATTCCATCTGCCACTATTGGCTCTGGATTGATGTTTCTTCTACGTTTTTCACTCCAATTCTGTCTAACATTGTACCTAACCTTTCCTATGTATACTGGATTCATTAAGATATCTCTAATTGAACCTTGTGAAAAATTGTTACCTTTCTTAGTCTTACATCCTAGTTTATTTAATTTATTAGTAATTGCCTTATACCCTTTACCACTAGCATACTCATTAAATATTATACTTACTATTTCTGCTTCTTCCTTATTTATTTCTAGTCTTGATTTTCTCCTTTTATTGTTTTCTGTACCTTCCATTGGTACTAAATCATAGCCTAGCACACGGTTACCACACCATTCGCCTGCTCTAGCCTTAGCACACATGGAAACCTTTACGTTTTGAGAGATTGTCCCACGCTCAAACTCCCCAATCATTGCCATCATCTGCATTTGCATTCTTCCTACATGTGTAGTAGTTTCAAATGGCTCTGAATAGGACTTAAATGTAACATTATTTTTCTCTAGTAAATCCATTATTTTAAGAACATCTGCAAGCTTACGACTGATACGGTTTAATTTCCAAGAAATTACCATATCTACTTTTTTATCTTCCACATCTTTCAATAATGCTTTTAATGCTGGTCTGTTCTTAATATTTTTTCCACTTATACCTCTGTCAGAGTAACAATTAAAGACTTCTAATCCATTCTTGTTACACCAATCAATGAGCAATCTTTCTTGCTCATCTATGCTGTAACCAGTTTCTGCCTGTTCTGTCGTACTTACACGACAATATATTGCTATTCTAGGGACTCTATTAATTCTCTTTATTAATTCTTGTATTGAGATATCAATTGATACATAATTATTAATCATCTTACAGCTCTCCCTCACTATTAAATTATCAAATTTATAATATATATCTATCTATTAATTTAGATATTTTCTAGAACTAAATATTACTATCTATTATTATGTATTTCTCCAATTAATATTAAGAGTAAACTTTAAAGTTAGTCTCTTAATATTAATTGAATGTATTACTTTTATTTTAATCTTCCATAAAAGACATATAGAAATCAAACTCTATCTTAAAACTTTCACTAATAAATCTATCTAGCTTTTCACATAAGAAACTTACATAGTGTTCTATATATTCATATATAGATACTAAAGAACTAAAGAATATTGTTTCTCCAGTAAATATATTAAATTTTACTTCGTTGCTATTTATAGTAAAATTACTTACTCCAAAATGTAAGTCATTTTCTAGCTTATCAATATCTATATCATTAGATATCTCATTAACTGGAATAGTTAAAGTTATAGTATCACATCCCAATTGATTTCCCTTTTCCCACAATCCTCTATTTTCTACATCTAAATTCATATTAATTGATACATTTTCTTTCATTATTTTATTTATATTTATCATTTTTATCTCTCCTCCAGTTATAACTCTCTAAATATAGGTACTCTAGATGTTAACTAAAGTACCTATATAACCTCTAAAAGTTCATTAAGTCCTCTTCACTTGTAATTTCATGCTGTGGAATAACTTCATTTGCTTTACTTCTTATATACTCCATGCTCATTTCTTTATTTTTCTCCATTTCTGAATACTTCTTTTCCTTTAACTTATTATCATAAGCTATGATAATCTCTCCTTCCTCAACATTATAGATATTAGTAACGTTTATGTATTCACCAGAATCCTTAACTTCATTTTCTAATTCTATTACTACTTCCTTACCTATTATTTCATTTTCATCAAATGCATCACATTCATTGAATATATTAAAGCCTTCTGCTTTAATAGCCTTAATTAATTTATAAAATAAATATGTATTCCATGGTGCTATAAGCATATATTGTTTTACTTCTGTTCCATCCTCAAGCTCAAATGTTATGTATCCTTGTTTAAATACATTTCTTTTTATAGCCTTTCTACCATTTGATTGATAGCCTACTATTCTGCATTTCTTACATCCTACTTCTATTTCTGTAATTCTTCCATCTCTCTTTATAGTTGCCATGTTTATCTCTCCCTCTAATCTTATTGATTTTCAACTTTATTTATTGATGATATTCTTTCATCCAACTTATAAACCATTCACTGTTCATTATCTCTTCTTGCTCTTTTAGTGTTACATCTTTTTCTCTTATACTTGCTGAATATTCTAATGCTAATCTCTCTAACTGACTATTAATGCTCACTATGTATTCCCCCTAAAATTATTTTAGTTTCACTAAGCATTGAACTTATTCGGATCAATGCTTAGTAGATTATTTAGTCTTCTTCTAACTCCTCTAGCTTTGAAGCTAGTATGTACAATCTTATCGTTTCTGTTATTGCATCAATTATGTCTTCTGTTGTTAATTCATTCATACTTATACCTCTCATTTAAACTATAGTTACTATTGCTACTACATGATTTTCATATCTAACGTACTTAACTTCTGAAAATGTAATTGAAGTTCTCGTACTAAAATCTAAGTCATATTTATCTACTATCTCTTTAACTACTCCTGCTGAATAGATAACTCCTTTTGTTTTTGAGTAATTAACTTTTAAATAATTTTCATTGTTAGGTAATTGTTCTCCTATAGCAATTTTTTCATCTGCGAATGAAATTACTACTCTTTTAGGATTACTTAGCTTATCCATCATCTCCTTTGCAAACATTAGCCTATTTACTGTTTCAGATTTTACTATTGATAGTATTCCAGAATCAGTTGTTCTCCAAGAACTTTGCTTTGCTTCTGATGCTTGGAATTCCTCTAATCCATTGTATTCTAATTCTACTTTCGGTTCTCTTGGCTTCCATATCTCTTCCTTTTTTACCGCCTTTTCTGTTCTCTCTTTCCCATCCACATCATTCTCCTGATTTTCTCTTGTCATTGCTTTTCCCATTACTGATGGTGCTTGTCTTCTTTTTACTACTGCCATTGTTTTTATCTCCTTTTCTTTACATTATCTTTTCTTCTTCATTACCTTACCTGTCTTATTGGACTTTATTATGTATCTTTCTAGGATTCATTTTATGTCTCTTTTCCATTGATTTATCTTAGTTGGACGTATGGACGCATATTTATCACCTCCTTTCTCTATCTAATTTCTTTTATTTAGAAAATCTCTTTTTTTGAGATTTTCTAAATTTACTTAGCCCTTACACCCTATTTATTGATTTATCTTACTTAAATCCATTCCAACTTAATCCTAACTTAGCCACCTAACTGTCCTGCTATCCTAGAGTCAGCTAAAGAAATTCTAAACTCTCCAATTATTCTTACGCCTGTATGGTATCTAAAAGCATTTGACTTTCCACTTCTACAGTCATAGCCTAATGATTTAGCGTACTCCTCAAACTTCTTCCAGAACTTTTGGACACTTATTTTAGCTTGTCCTTCCATTCCATTTGCTCTAGCCCATTCCCTGTAGGTGTTATAAATAATTTTATTATTCTCCTTATGAGTACTTTCACATTTAATAACACATTGCTCAAAGAATAATATCATTGGATTTAATTCCTTCTCATACTGTTTAAGTAAATCATTAGAACTTTTACACTCTGAGAATTTATAGTTATTTTCTTTAAGTCTTTTCAGTCCTTCTAATGCCCATAGGAATATAGCATCTAATTCACTTCTAAGCTTGTCCTTTAAATGCATATCTCTATCTTCTTCCTTTACTGTATTAGTAAAATGAAGCATACATAACCTTCTCATAAGTGCATATCCCCCATCATTTGTGTGAGGTAGATTATTAGTTGTAAACACTAATTTAACTGTAGGTTTAAAGTTAAATACAGGTTGATGCTTTTGTTCAGCATTTATATTATCTTCACCTACGATAGCCTTTAAATATTGGGTATTAAAACTCCTACCATTGAATTCGTTTTCATTGCTGATATTAGCTAGCTTCCCATATATACATACTCTTGAAAATGGTCTATGCAACTCATTCATTGCTATACTAGATATATTATCTTCACCTATTAACTCGCTAATGATGTCAATGAAGACCCCTTTCCCATTTTTTCCCAATCCATATAGTATTAGTGCTTTTTGTGCTCTTGTTTCTGCTGTAAGTAAATATCCAGCCCATTCCTGTGCTAGATTTATTGCTTCCTCATCAGCTGAAAAGCATTGACCTAAAAACTTCTTGAAATTAGGACAATCTACATCTCTTTTTAGAGTTATCGGTAATTGAATACTACTATAGAATTCAGGACTATGTTCAACTAATGTGAATGTCTCTAAATCAAACATTCCATTTAAAAGATTTATATATCTCTTATTAGCATTTAAGTCTCCACCGTAATAAACTATTCTCTTAAGAGCTTGTATATATTCATTTTCAATTTTCAAAGACCAGATATCATCAAAGTATGTATGTAACTTATTCCTTAACTTTTGGAATAAGTACATATCATCCAGCTTCTTCCACACTCCATCTTTATATACATAAAAATAATCTTTATTGTTGATTATCTTTAAGTTATCTGCTATGTATGAAGCAAACTTATTTGGACTAAAGCCTTTTACTTTTTCTGATTTAGGAGATATCTCTATCCCCATGTTTTCAATTTCTTTTAATTGTTCTTCTGAAAACATTTCTTCCCTCCTTACTTGTTAATCAAAGTAAGGTAATGAACTTCTTATTTTGTTTACATGTTTAATATTATTACATTTTCCTTTTACTTAAACGGACAAAAAATTTTTAAAATTTGTCCGTAAAAAAAGAATGAAGTAAAAACTTCATTCTAAATCAATCCCTTATCTATTTTTTCTTGTATTATCTTTATCATATCATCTACAGTTGGCAATCCTATAACCTCTGCAACACAATCAATCCCTAATTTATCAATATCAGTAATATCAATTTCCTTATCTATTAATTGAGGGTATTTATCAATTTTCATCTTAATTCTCTCTTTTAAGAAATTATAATTTTCTAAATCTCTATTAATACTCATATCAATATCATCTAATATGTTAATTACTTTTCTATAATAATTAAATCTCTCTTTCCTGTTATCAAACTCCATTATTCCCGAAATTATATTATGTATATTATCACTTATAGTGTTTATTAACTCCTCTTCTTCCTTGTTAGGAATTATATTATCTACCATATCTGATAACATCTTTTTCTCTATATCATCGTCATCTCTTTTGTCAATTATATCCTTTAACTTGTTAATTATTAAATCATATTCTTCTATTTCTACTTTCTTACCATTACATATTCTTTTATTTATATCATTAAGTGTATCATCATTAATCAAATTTCCAAGCAATTCTGCAAACTCATTAAAGTTGTTGCTATTTAACTCTAAATTTTCAGGTATATCCGATACTTTTTTTATACTATCTATTAATCGTCCTACTTTTCTTCTGTTAGCCTGAAAACTCAAATGTTCACTATCTATTCCAAATATTTTCCTTGTTAAATCATAGACCTGTCCATCACCTCTGGACTTAGGAGCTTTCTTTATTGATACCTTTCCTTCTCTTTTCTTTACCATTTGTAATCTCTCCTTTAATTAAAATATTTATTCTATATATTACTAAATATTTTAATTAAATTCTATCAAAAAAAAGAGGTTTCCCTCTTTTTAAATTTAAATATTAATCACTAACTCTCAATTTATAACTCTATTCTAGTTTCCTCACCTGCCATATCTATTATATTGAAATAACTAGGTGTTCTGTTAGGATTGCCGAGTATCTTAAAAGTAATCTTATTAGTTGCACCAGCACTACTAAGTGGTTCTGGGAAAAATACTTCTACTATATAAGTCCAATCATTGCTATCACCATAATCTAATGATTCTTCAATTTTAACAATATTATCTATCTTATCTATTTCACTTTGCATTAATGACATTAAATTTTCAAAGTGTCCTGGATATTGTTCTCTACGTTGTTCTAAATTCTTCTTCAATTTAATATTTTCAACTTCATTATTAACAACTGTCTCTAATGTACCACCTACATATTCTACACCATTAATATTTTCATAGTTATCAAGTTCAGTCATTAATCTGTCGGCTATTTCTAAAGCTTCATCATATTTTTCTTCATTAACTTTATTATAGAACTCAAATTCTAAATCTGATAATACTGATTCAGTTTCATTAGATACAGCCACAGTTGTATCAAGATTCTCTGCCATTTCTAATATCTCTGATACTAGTAAGTTAGTAGTATATTCTTTATTTGCATAATCTCTTGCTTCTTCAACTAGAGAAGTTAATTCTTCTGGTGTTAAAGCTGTTGGGTCATTTAAACTTCTTCTTAATCTATTAAACATATCTAGTTGCTCTCTTAATTCTAGAACAACCTTATCTTCTTGGTTTTCATCATAGGCTAGTGTTAAAAATTTTTCAGCTTTCGCATAATCCTCATTTACAATCTCTACTTTTGCTTGACTAATATAGTCTAAATAAGCTTGTGATACTTCTGGTTCTTTATTACTGTTTCCACATCCTACAAATAATGTTGTCATCCCTAAAACAATTCCTGTTAATAATAACTTTTTCATAATATCCTCTCTCCTATTTTACTTTTCCCTTGTAACTAATTATCATTATATATCTACTTATATACCTACAGTAATTGCAACTATATAGTTGCATCTTTAATTATTTTTTATTAAAACATGGTGATATATCAATAACTCAAATTGATGTACCACCATATTTTCTACTTTAATATATTAATTTATTTTGAAACTTCGTATGAACCTTTTCCACCACAATTTTTACATACTACATATCCACAATCACAATTACATGGTTTCGTAAACTCAAAGTCTCTCCATCCATTTCCTCCACATTTAGGACATGTTATTTGTCCATTGCCTCTACATACATTACATGTTTTCTTCATAATATACCTCTCCTTCTAGCTTCATCTCTACAAATTCTTCTTCCTTCCTCTGTCCCTGCATTATTCATATTATGTAATATTACTTTATCCGGTTGATTTTTTAATTGTTCCTTAAAATTTCTAATATTAATCTCTTTTTGTTTATTTGAAAAGTCTGAAGCCTTTTCTAGAGTATCTGATAGCTTATCTGTTATTGTAGCAATATCTATTTCCTCTAATTTAGTTTTTATATCAGATTTTATCATTCTAACTTTTGCTCCAATATTATCCCAAAGTAAAATTCCCATATTCTTTCTCTCAGTACCCCCTTTTCTAATAATTTAATTTTCTACTATATATTACTATATTCTACTTTATTTTTTGTCGAAATTTGGAACTCTAGAAATAATATTTAACAAAAACTAAATATTATTTCTATGTATTATTGCTTGAACCCACCTCTCAGAATAGTCAAGTTCTTTAGCTAATTGCCTTACATTCTTTCCATTATAATTTTCTTTTAAATATCTAATTACATATTCCATTGAATATAGCTTTTTAGGAAAATTAAATTGCTGACCCCTAAATACACTATGTATTTCTCTTGTAACCCTTTCTCCCATATGCTCAAAGATGGTCGAATATACTCCATTAAAATGCTCCTTTCTTATATCCATATATTAACTTCACCTCCTATAAAAAATAATAACTACTTTAAAATGATTATTCATGCGAATAAATCATTGAAAAATTCATTAAAAACTTACTAATAATTAAGTTAAAATTTAATATAAAAAGAGTTAATGCTTCTTTCATTAGAAACATTAACTCTTTATCAAATTTATAATATATATCTGAACATATCAGTTAAAACAGTTAATTTGTTTTTTTATTTATGTTTTTCTTTTTGAATGCTACTCTTATTCACATTTTATGAAATCTCTGTTTTCTGATATGTTATTGTTGTTTTTTGATCTATTACTCTTTATTGGTATATAGATTTTTTATCTATTTACTCCACTTAAAGTTTGTATTACATTTTGATTTATTAATCTTTAATTACTGGATATTATATTCATTAATTATCAATTCTTTTTATCATTATATCTGATTAATTATCTATTATTATAATTCTTATATTATACTGAATATTTATTTACTTCTTTCTTCTATTCTTTATTGTTATCTTTCTATTTATTAATTTCTTTTTATTCTTTTTTATTTGTTTTTAATTGAAATATATTTTTATTAATCTATTTCAATCCTTATTTTCTATTAAGACCTTAGCCCCCCTATCCCCCCGTTGCCCTTTCCTGGTACCGAATTCCCTATTTCCAAGTTCCATTATTTATATGTTTTATCTTTTGGATTCTTTTTATTTTTTAGTGAAATTAGCCTTTCTTCCAACTTCAACATCTCATAGTATTTCATGCCTTGATCTACTAGTTTACATAGTTATGAATCTATTATTTACTGCTTTTTATTTATTCATTACTAGATTATTATTAAAACATTAGATTTATCCTCTCTTTGCGTTTTTTCATTCCTATTGCTACATTTCTTCACCTTTTCTAAAATCTCTGTTTTCTGATGTATTATCGTTGCTTTTAGGACATATTTATCTAAATTATCTACTCAATTTTTTCTACTTCATCTTTCTTTGTAGTTAAGTTACATCTTCTACATTATACTTTCAATCTTTTTCTTACAGAAAATATCGTCACTATCGTTACATCAACACTCCTATTACAACGATATTTTCCAGTAGTTTATTATTGTTATAAAAAAATTAGCTTATTCTTATAATATCATCACAATTAATTTATTATTTTATTTATCGTGATGATATTATATTTCATACTACTTCTTAGTTGTTGCTTCTATTGAAGTAGCTACAACTGTTAGTATTGTTCCAACTACTTTTATTACTGTTATAATATCCATAACTTTCTCCTCCTATCTCTTATACGTGTATATGTATGAGTAACTATCTTTTACAGGTATTAACTTTATTACATACTTACCTTCTTCAAGTTCTATGTATACTAGAGTTTCTTTATCATAACCTGTACCATTACATAGCTCTACAACTTTATTGAAATCTTCTACCACTGTGAATTGAATATAATTAAGTTCTTGTTGTAACTTCTTTAGATCTATTAATTTCCTATCATTCATTTCAATTATTAACTCTCTAGGATTCCATTGGTTAGATAATCTTCCATCATAGAAGTCGAACCTCATTACTCCAAGAAGTTCTTTGCTATCATATTTAAAATATTTCTCTTTACTTAGCTTATTTATCATTTACTTGAATCTCCTTCAATTAGTATTCTGATGGAAAAAGCATTGTAGAATATTCTCCACTATCTATTACATAAACTTTAATCTCATCTTCTATCTGAATATCTTCTATCTCTATTTCATATGTGCATGAGTATTCAGGAACTTCTTGACTTTGGTTTATTATAATCTTATTACCTTGTTTTCTTAGCTTGAACACTTGTAAGTAATCTAGTTCAACACTTTCTTCATCTTTTAGCTTATCAATCATGCTCCACATTATAAGTTGTAATCTTATATCTACTTCCTCATTTACACCTCTAGTTACATATCTATTGTCTTTATTGAACATATTTCTTTATCTCCTTATTATTAGTTTTTCATCTTTATCTGAAAAAGTAAAAAGGCTATACCTTATTAACTAAGATATAACCTCTTAACAATCTATTTCAGAATATAAATATTTATTATATTCATCTTCATATATGGTTTCTGGAACAAGTCCTAATAATTCTTCAATATTACTTCCTCTAATTAAGTCATCTATCACATCTTCTTTACTTGTTTGCTCTATCCAATATTCAACTAATGAATCTTTATCTATTAATGAATTAACATAAATTGCATCATCAAGCATATCATCTAATAGCTCTCTTGCAACATCTTTTAGATTAGCTGAACTTTTATAAATTATGCTATAATCATCAATCATTACATAACCTTGTTCATCTAACTCATTACACCAATTAATAACATGACCTATTGATAATTCTTCTAATCCATTACTTTTTAGATTTCGGTACATAGAAATTATCCTGTCATTAACTTCATTTTCTCCAATTTCTTTTGCTATCTTTACTGACATACTCCAATCATTTAGGAATTCCTCCTTTAGTTCTTCATTTCTTATGCTGTTTATTAAATTTTCTATACTTGTTATTTCTTCTGTTGTTATACTCTTGTATTTATCTAATACTTTCTTAATTTCTCTTATTATATACTGCTGAATTACTGAAGAAACTTCTTCATTAACTGTGATGAATACATTATCTTTATTAAACATTTATACTCCCGCTTTCTATACTTTTATTTAAATGCAAAAAGTCTTAATCACTATTCTTATAGCAATTAAGACTTTTATATTTTACTTATTTCTTGTTTTAACATTTCAATGAATCCTTCTGAAAATACTTTCTCTCTTATTGACTCTTTTATTAACTCTATTAGTTCTAGTTCTGTTACATCAAGACTTCTTGGAATATACCTATTATCTGATTTTACTGTATCTTTATATAAACTAAAACGTATCTCTTCAGTTTTCTTAGCTTTTACATATATTCTCTCAATACAATATGTATATTCACTATCATTCAACCTAGCTTGTAACAATAAATCGCAGTATTTAGTTGATTTAATTACCTTCTTTTTCATATTAATCACTTCCCTTTTTATATATAATTTACTATAATATTTATACTAATATTTCAATTAATGGAGGGCTTTTAATGGAGAAAACTTTTATAGATGCTACTGAAATGACAGACTTTATTTTCGAAAAATGTACTGCTTCTGGATATGAAGTCTCAAAAGAAATTATAGACCTTGTTTTAGACTTAGAAATGCAATTTTTAGAATCTAAAGGTTTAGTTACATATACAGAAGAATAAGAGGTTTTAACTAGCCTCTTTATTCTTCGTTATTCTAGTAGGAACTTAGAAAGTTCTTCTGTAGTTACTACTGTAATTGCATAATCGCTTGAAAGCAAAAATAGTGAAGAAGTCCAATTAACTCCATTAACAACCTCAATTACATCAGTATATTCTGGCACTAAACCTTGTAACTTATCTTGTTTCAACACTTCGATATCTACTATATTTTCTGCTATAACTACATATCCACCTAAGTCAGATTCTATAGCTCTATTAAATCCATAGTTTTCATTCAGTATATCTATTGTTACTTTTATGCTTTCAATTACTTCTATGGGCATATTATTCACTTCCAGTAATTGATTTTCTTTATAAATTTTTTTCATTATATTTTTCCTCCTTATAAACATAAAAACTCTTACCTGCATATCTAAAATACAAGTAAGAGCTTTTACTAAATCAAACTTTTATAAAATTCTATTGTTGGCTTATCATTATTTATTAATAGATTTAACTTTTCATATGTTGAATCATAGAAGTTATTATCTTTAGCATATTTAATTACTTCCTCATAAGATAACTTAAAAATATTATCTGTTATACTATAGTAGAAATCATCATTCATTACACCAAAGAAATACTTAACTGCATCTTCATAAGTCATTCTTGGTATATCTTCTAAATCACAATTCTCATCCGTATAACAACCATTTCTATCATTCCATTGAAGAAATTCTGTTATTTTAATTTTTTTAATCTCTTTATTCATTATCCAAATCGCCTCCTTAATCTAATTATATAATATATATTTAAAAATTCTACACATCTCTTCGGGTTATTTTTACAGCTTAGTTTAAGAAGAATATTATTTTTTTATCATTATTTTAGCAATAATTTTATCAATTTAACATTTTATTACCTGTTTTATTTTTATTGTTTTATATTTTTATTTTTTAATTGACTTCTATACCCCGAAGATATTAAAATTATACCATAATACATTTCGGAGGTGCTTTATGCAAAATATTCAAATTAATAACAATATTTATCTTACAATTGACAGCCTAACTGTAAACTTATCCGATTCATTTGTTTCTCCAAACAATAAAATTGGTAGTGGTAGCGGTGAAGCTAGATTATATGTATCATCTCAAAATTCAGTTCCACTTTTTACATTTTCTTCTACAGATACAATATCAAAAAAAGGAAAAGTTTATCCTGCTTGTACTTCAACCTGCTATCTATTAAAAGAAAATTTAATTGATTACTTATATTCTACTTATAACTATTATCTAAATCCCATAGAAAATCATAATAGAAATATTCTAAGTTTCTATAGTGAACGTGAAAAAGCAATAAACTCTTTACCTGATTTATTACCATTTAATATTTATATGCAAAACGGAGAACTTGATTCTGATAGATTTTATATAGGATGTGCTGATTATGCTTGGGATATAATAAGAGAACTTTCTATCCCTCTATATTCTCAACTAACTATATATAAACTTATAAACAATTCATCTTCTGATGATATAATTTACATTTTCACTCTTACATTTACAGCACCAAACGCACCATCCAATGGAGTTAAATTAGAAGAAACTGTAATAAATACTATAACTAATGATACTACTATCGATTCCACTGAAAGAACCTCTCTAATAAAGGCAAGAAATGGGCAAGGGAAATTTAGAAGTAATGTTATTAATATTATGCCACGTTGTCCATTTACTGGTATATCAGACTCTTTCTTGTTAAGAGCTAGTCATATAATTCCATGGAGTCAATGTAGAAATAATCACGAAAGATTAGATGGTTATAATGGATTAACTCTAACTCCTTCATATGATGTTCTATTTGATAGAGGTTTAATTAGTTTTAATAATGATGGTTCTTTACTTATTTCATCAAAATTAAACTTACAAATAATTATGTCATTAAACTTAATTAGTGGTCAAATATATAATATTGAAAATTCAACTGGAAATAGAAATCTATATCTTGAATTCCATAGAAATAATATATTTAAACGCTAAAAAATGGAGGGTTAGATTACCCTCCATTTCTTATTCTGTAATTGCAATTTCCCTCAAATGTTTACTTTTACCTTCTTGTATTATTTCAGGATATGCTTTTATTATCTCCCTCATTATTCCAATAAGAACATCTACCACTATAGAGTTTCCTGCTTGTTGATACGCTTGAGTATCCGAAACAACTATTTTAAAACTATCACAAAATCCCATAAGTCTAAGACACTCTCTAGGAGTTAATTTTCTTATCCTTCCCTCTGTAGTAACATAATTATCAACTCCAGCTCTATGCATTTTATGCATTGTAGTTAATAACGGTCTTGCAATATCTAAATCTATTTCTGGCTTTGAATAAAAATTCTTAGTTCCACTAGCTAAAACATATTTTTTTACTTTTTCTGATAAGAAATATTTTTCTAAATCTTGTATAGTTTTTTCTTTATCTTTATTTTCCTCTTCAAATACAAAATCTCCATGCCAATTAAATTGTTGATTTTTCTTTTGGCACAATTGCACTTCACCATCTATTTGAGTCCACTTCTTTTGAAGATTTTTACTATCAGTTACAAAAGCTACACCTTTTTTATTTAAGTAATATTTACCAGATACATTATCTAAAAGATAATCTTTCATAGTTTTTTCAAGAACTTGTTTTTTAGGCTCCTCGAATTCTTTTTTTAATACTATATCATCTCTAAACCCAACAACAAATATTCTCTCTCTATTTTGAGCTACACCAAAATCTCTACTATTAAGAACCATCAATTCCCATTTATATCCTAAATCATCGAATACTCGACTCATAGTTTCCCATGTTTTACCACCATCATTATTCAATACAGCCTTTACATTTTCATATATAAATACCTTCGGTTTAATTTCTTTTACTAACCTTGCATATTCATAAAACAAAGTTCCCCTAGTATCTCCTAAACCTCTTTGCTTTCCTACCATAGAAAATGACTGACAAGGGCTTCCACCAACAAATAAATCCACTCTATCTCTATATTGGTATCCATCAATAAATGAAACATTCCAATGAAAATGAGCATCATCTATATCATAATTTGCAAAATAACTTTGCTTAACAAAATTTGATTTTTCTTTTCCCTTATATAAATCATCTACATATCTTTTCTTATCTGAATAATCCTCAATCTTTCTAAGCTCACTATGTATATGAAGTGTCTCTATTTTCTCATCTAGCATTCCTAATTGCGCTACAATCTCTTTTAATTCCTTTATAATACCTTTAGTATTAATATCATTTTTAGATATTATTTCATTTACTAACTCTTTATTTTCTTTTTCTATTTTACTTATTATTAATACTTTATCAATATTGTTAATATCATTTATATCAGTATATTTATTAACTATTGTCTGTAAATCCTTTTTAACCTTTTCATTATCTACCTTATCAATAATAGCTAAAACATCAAAATCATAATTCCTATTTTGTTCTTGAAGAAAAATAATTCTTTCACTAATTCTATTTAAATGACTTTCTAAATCAGTTAAGTATTCATAATCACTATCTACTTTTATATCTATATTATCTATTATTCTTTCTAATCTCTCTAGTTCATTTTTTATATCTATAAAATTAATATCAATTTTCTTTTTAAATATATCAACATCACCATTATCTGATGCAAAAACTATTTCATGCTCTATTCCCATTCTCTTAAGTGCATGCTCTATAGCACCTATCCCACTAAAAACAGTTGCAAGTCTTAACATAACTACACCGCCTTATCTTTTTTGTACAACTTATTTATTATATCATAATTATGATTTATGTAGTAAGTACTTATTTATATCCAATTATATAGAACTTATGTTCTAATGTAAAGTATCTGCTTGTTCATATTTTTTTATAATAATATAAATAAAAAATCATATCATAAAAAGCCATATCTTTTATGATATGGCTAAATAAACATTCAAAATTTTGTAAAAACCGCATTTACTTGTGGTACGGTTCATTCTTCATTATTCTAAAAGCTCTATATATTTGCTCTAATAACATTACTCTAAATAATTGATGTGGGAATGTCATCTTAGAAAAACATATTTTATAATTTGCTCTCTTAATAACATCTTGTGATAACCCTAGACTGCCTCCTATAACAAAAGTTATGTTAGAGTTACCCATAACCCCTTGAGTCTCAATAAACTTTGAGAACTCTTCTGAGGTCATCTGTTTAGCATTTAAGTCCATAGCTATAACAAACATATTATCTTTAATCTTAGATAATATTAGTTGTCCTTCTTTATCTTTAATAATTAACTCCTCTTTTTCCGATGCATTATCTGGAGTTTTTTCATCTGGTAACTCTATTATATCCAGTTTACAATATCTCCCTAGCCTTTTTGCATATTCGTCTATTGCTAACTTTAAATATTTTTCTTTTAACTTTCCTACTGAAATTACAGTTATGTTCATCTATCTTTCCTCCTATGTTAAATACTAAATATCATTCACAAGTATAATCACTAACTTCTACTATAGGACTTATTTCTTTTAACCTATCCTTCTTTGGTATATATACTTTTAACTTTCCATCTTTAAAAACGGCCTTAATATTATATGGGTCTATATTTTCCACATAAAAATCTTTTGATATATCATTTCCACCTTGTATTACAGCTATAGCAACATTTTTACCATTAGAGAATACTTGATTTCTCTTTATATTTATAGATATATAATTATTGGTATAATCTATATCTATATCCTTTTTTGAAACCCCTGGTAAATCTGCTTCTATCAAATATTTTCTTTTATACTCTTTACAATCTATATTTAAGTTTACCATATTCTCTAGAGTATTAACCATATCATTTACAATATCACTATTTAGCACACTATCTACTATATTATCTATTAATTGACTATTGTTTATTACAGAGTCAAATACATTAGAAAATACGTATGAAAATACATCAAACATAGTATCCTCCATCATAATAATTATAACTTAATATACTTTATTTAATTTGACCATATATTGATACAAAAACATACGTATTAATTAACTTTAAATATTAATATCCTATACTATCATTTAAAAAGATTACGTGTATTCTATTTTTATCTTTTTGACTTTTTATAAGAGTATATTCTCTGCATATTTTTTCTGCACTCTTACAATCCATACAGTATCCAACCTTAGTACATGGAGTGCTTTTATTTAATCTCTTTGCATTTGCTGGTGCTGCGATTTCTCTATTCCTTTTTATAGCCTCATCTAAGTTCTTAACTATCTTATTTACCCCTGCAACTATTATAACCTTCTTTGGCCCAAATAAAAGAGCTGCAACTCTATTACCATTTCCATCTACATTATACAACTCTCCACCTTCAGTAATTGCATTCGTACTTGAAAAATAAGCATCTGCAAAAAAGCTTTCTCTATATATTCTATCTATATCCATTGCTGATAAGCCTTCTTTTGCTCTATCTAAAAAGTCATATCTTCCACTTCTTAAATGATCCATAACGCCTGTCTCAACTAACGACATAGATCCTCCACAACTCACCTTATCCCCTTCATTAGTTAGGCTTATTATCATATCTATCAACTCTTCTTTGCTGTTTACAATATACCCATTCATATTATTCTTTTCTAATGAATTAATAGTTCTTAATATTTTCTCTTCATTTACCCATTTAACATTACTATCCATAAACTCTCTCCTTTTATTTAATACAACTTATAAAAAAAGAGCCTTGATATTCAAAGCTCTTTTGTAAACTATATTATTTTCCACAACATTTCTTATATTTCTTTCCGCTTCCACATGGACATGCATCATTTCTACCAACTTTGTTTTCGTTTCTAACCATAGTTGATTCTCTGTATGCTTTTTGAATTTCTTTTCTCTTTTCTTCTGAGAATATAGCATCCCATTGTGGTAAGTTATATAAGTATTCAGCCTTAGCTTCTAACATATTGAAGTATAACTTTTCTAAATCGATATCTAAAGCTATTTCATCATTAGCAGTTAAGTTTTCTAAGTCATATACATTCTTTAAGCTTTCGTTTATTCCGTCAACAAATCCCATGATAAACTCTTCTGTTGTATCATATTTCTTAGCAAACTCAGCAATTGTTATTGTTTGAACTTCAGTATGTTTTGCTAATAAATCCTTATAGATTCTGCTTTCAATCTTAGTGTACTCTGCCCAGAAAGCATTTTCACCTTTTGTCTTAACGTACTCTACAACCATATCTGTCCATTGCTTATATAAACTCATTGTAATTTCTCCTCTTCTTACGATGTTATATTACATGTTATCTTATTACATAATTATACTAAATATTTACTATCTTTTTCAATACTTAAGCATCTGTTATTTTAACTAAATACTTACTTCTATTCTTACAATACTCACATTGCTTGTCTTCACATTCTTCCATAATAGGGAATGTTTCATATTCGTTAATTAAGTCATCCATAATATCATCTATATGTTCTTCACATACATACTTTATCATAATTTTCACCTACAGCTTTACTATTTCACTTGGATTATTTCTATTAGCCATGCTTAGAATAACATCTGATCCGATATTAACTCCACTATTCGTCAATACATCAACAACAGTTTGGTATGCTAAATCTGGATGATTATTAGTATTACTTAAATGTCCTAATATTATTTTCTTTCCTAATCCAGCTTTTAATATATTAACTATTGCTTTTCCACAATCTTCATTGGATAAATGGCCTATCTCACTTAAAATTCTTCTTTTTAAGTTATATGGATATGGACCATACTCAACCATACTTACATCATGATTACTTTCTAAAAGCATAACTTCTGAATCCTTAATATTATCCCAAATTTCTTTAGTAAATATTCCAAAATCAGTTGCAACACTAGCTTGTTTATTACCTAGGTTCACTGTATATCCAACTGGAGCTGCTGCATCATGAGGTATATTAAATGATTTAATATCTAAATCATTTATTGATACTACGGATCTTTTATCCATAACCTTTATATTATGCTCTTTTATCTTTCCAATGCTTTTTTCCATAGCCTGCCATGTATTTCCCGGGGCATATATAGGTATATCATATTTTCTTGATAAAATACCTACACCTTTAATATGATCGCTATGCTCATGTGTTATGAATATTCCATCAAGTTCTTCCGCCTTTTGCCCAATACTCTTTAAAGCTTCATCTATCTTTTTCCCTGGTAACCCAGCATCTATTAATATTTTAGCTTTTTCAGATCCTACAAAAATACTGTTTCCACTACTTCCACTATATAATGAGCAAAATATCATTTGTTTTCCCCCAATTATCTATCTTCTCTTCTTATGTCAGCTCCTAAAGCTCTAAATTTATTTTCAATATGAGGATATCCTCTATCTATGTGTTCTATATCTATTATTTCAGTTTCTCCATTAGCTATTAATCCTGCTATTACCATTGCAGCTCCAGCTCTTAAATCTGTAGCTCTAACTCTGCTTCCTGCTAAAGATTCAACACCATCTATTATAGCTGTTCTTCCTTCAACCTTGATTACAGCACCCATCTTCTTTAATTCATCAGTATGCTTATGTCTATTTTCCCATATACTTTCTACTACTAAGCTTCTTCCTTCAGTTATGCTTAATAGAGCTGCCATTGGCTGTTGTACATCTGTTGGGAACCCTGGATATGGAGCTGTCTTTACATTTACTCCCTTTAAAGGTTTATCAACAGTAACTCTAATACTGTCATCACCCTCTTCAACTATAGCTCCAACTTCCATAAGCTTTGCAGAAATTGATTCTAAGTGCTTTGGAATAACATTAGTTATAGTTACATCACCTTTTGTTGCTGCTGCAGCTATCATAAATGTTCCTGCTTCTATTTGGTCTGGAATTACACTATAATTACATCCATTTATAGATTTAACACCCTTAATTCTTATAACATCTGTTCCAGCACCTTTTATATCAGCACCCATTTTATTTAAGAAATTAGCTACATCTACTACATGAGGTTCTTTTGCTACATTTTCTAATATAGTTGTTCCTTCTGCCATAGTAGCTGCTATCATTACATTTATAGTAGCTCCTACTGAAACAACATCAAAGAAAATATTTGCACCATGTAATTCATCAGCTTCTACTGAAACTGCCCCATGTTCTATAGTTACTTTAGCTCCTAATGCCTCAAATCCTTTTATATGTTGATCTATTGGTCTAACCCCTATAGGACATCCACCTGGAAGTTCAACCCTAGCTTTTTTAAATCTAGCTAATAAAGAGCCTATAAAATAATAAGATGCTCTCATTCTTCTTACATCTTCTGTACATGCATTTACAGTTGTTATATCAGTAGCATCTATTTCTAAAGTATTATTATTAATTTTGTTTACAACACATCCAAGACTTTGTAATATTCTTTCTAAACAATGAACATCTTCTATGTCCGGTATATTATCAATAATACACTTTTGATTACTTGCTAAAACTGCCGCTGGTAAAATGGCAACTGCTGCATTTTTAGCACCATTAATTTCAACAGACCCTCTTAAGGCATTGCCTCCATTTATAATTAAAGTTTCCATCCTATTCACCCTTATCTATTTTTATATACATTAATCTATCCTATTTTTCATAAAATTATCCAAAATATATCTCAAGAGGTAATTTTTTAACTATTCCTCTTTTAAGTTAACCTCATTTATTATATCATAAACTAATAAGTAGTTAATAGGTTTTTTTCTGCCAAAAATCCTTTATTTTCACCGTATATATTATATTAGTGAATATATTGTTTGAAAACCTATATACTAATATGATATAATTTTTAGAAAGTATATACAAAAATTTACTTGTGAGGTTATAATATGAAATATTATCTAGTTGCATTATTCGATGATGAATCATACAAAAACTTAAGCCCTATACAAAGAAATTTATCAAAAAAATATAGAGCTAACAGAAACTCTCCAATTCCATATATTCCATTAGAAATTTTAGAAAATCCAAATATAGATAAGATTAATACAGTTGTTGATAAAATAGTTAAGCCTTATAAAAATTTTAAAGTAGAGGTTTCTTCAAAAGTTAGCATTTGTGATTCTAGTAAAACATTAAATTTAGAAATCGAAGATGTTGGATATATTAAAAGATTAAATAGATTATTATCTGATAACCTTCAATTACATGGATTTAATGTTAAAGGAATTGAATCTGATAAAAATTTACAGCTTACTTTAGCTAATATAAGTTATAATAACAAAGACAATAAAAGAGTTATCGCTCCATTAGATTCAAGATTTAACCTTTCAACTTTAAAAGTAAATAGACTAGAATTATGGAAAATATCTAATACTAGGAGAGAAACTTTAATTCAAACATATCCTTTAAAAGATTTTTAATTTTCTATTAGATTTTTAGCATTGACTATTTTTTATAGTCAGTGCTTTTTTTATAAAAATTTATTTTTTGTATTCGTTTACCAACCTTTTCAAGAGTAAATTATTTCTGTAAAATATATTATATTAATCCTAATTAGGAGGTTATTTATGAATATTTCATCTATAGTTGAATCACAACTTGAAAAAAATAAGCAACTTTTAATAAACCATGAGCTTCCTGAATATAAGCTGTGGGTTAGAAAGCATCTTGAGCTTCATGTTAAATTAGGCTCAATTGCTGAAGAAACTAAATGCTATACTTACTTAGAAAATGTTTCTTCAAGCTTAAATAAAGACATTATATTTAAAAAATATGTTGATTTTCTTGCTCATATAATTAGCTTAGGATTATATAGAGAATATATATCAGATTATGAGGTACAACTTAAACCAAATGATTATTGTTTAAGTGACCAATTCTTAAATTTATATATAGATATAAATGATTTAATAGTATCAACATCTTCTGATCACTTTTTAACTTTATTGGAAGATACTTTAAGTCTTGGAGTAACTCTTGGATATTCTGAAAAAGATATAATAAATTCTTTTATTTATGGAGATTAATATTAAGAAACTCAAAAGAGTTTCTTTTTTTTATATAATTAATCCATTAATTTCACATAATATACTTGAGGTGATTATTAATGATTGGATTTATATGTGCTATTATTTCAGGCATATCAATGACTATTCAAGGCGTATTTAATACTAGGCTAAATGAAAAAATAGGTTCATGGGAAACTACTACAATAGTTCAAGCAACAGGCTTAGCATTAGCATTAATAATTTTATGCTTTTTCAGAAAAGGTGATTTTGGTGCTATAAAAGAAGTCAATAAACTCTATCTATTAGGGGGATTTATAGGCGTAGTAATTACTTATACTGTTATGGTTAGTATTGGTTCATTAGGAACTACCCTTGGAATTGGAACTATTTTAGTTGCTCAATTAGCTTCAGCTGGACTTATAGATTACTTTGGTTTATTTGGCTCAGAAAGAAGTAGTTTTGGAATAAGCCAAATAATAGGAGTAATCGTTATGATTGCAGGTATTGTAATCTTTAAATGGAAGCATTAAAAAAGTGCGAAGTGTGCTTCGCACTTTTTTTCTTTTCTTAATTAACAAAAATAGCCTTAGTTTTATACTATATAATGTGGATTAATTTTAAGGAGTTTTTTATGTTCTCTTTAAATAAAAAACTAGACTCTAATCTTAAAAATTATATGGAATTTAATACATCTAGGAGTTATAGGGTTTTAATTAAATGTAGAAACTTTCAGGATTCTATTGAAAAAAGAATCTTATCATATAAAGGAACTATATTAAGAAATATTAATATTGATAATATTATATGTGCTATTTTAAACTCTCAATCTATAAATAGATTATTAGAATATCCTGAAGTTGAATATATATGCTTAGATCAATTTTTTAATCTTTGTGGTATAAGCGTACAAACTGCTAATAGAGTTAGATTATCTAATAGTATAAATGCTTCTGGTCGGGGGGTAGGTATTGGAGTAATTGATTCTGGTGTATATCCTCACCGTGATTTAACAACACCTTTTAATCGAATTGCTACCTTCACAGACTTAATTAATGGTCTCTCATTCCCATATGATGATAACGGACATGGTACATGCACTTGTGGAGTCATTGCTGGTAATGGTGAATCCTCTAATGGAATATATAAAGGAATTGCTCCTAACTCAGAGCTTCATGTGATAAAAGCTTTTGATAGATTAGGAAAAGGATATGTCTCAGATGTACTATATGCTATAAATGAGTTAATATCTATAAGTCCTAAGTATAATATAAAAATTTTATGTTTACCATTTGAAAGCTTAAATCATGATAAATTTATATTCTCACTTTTTGATAAAATACTAAAAAAAGCTGTTGATTTAGGTATTACACCTATACTTCCTAGTGGAAGTAATAGTATTGAAGGCTCTATTATGGGAATAGCTCTAAGTAAAAATGCTATTACAGTAAGTGGTCTAGATACCACTTCAAAAACAACTCCTTATGAATACTCATCTACAGGTGCTCCAAAAAAAGATTTTAAACCTAATTTTTGTGCTGCTTGTGTAGATATTGTATCTCTTAACTGTAATACATCTTATATATCTGAAAAAAATAATACTAAAATATATGCACCTAAACTTTCATCTTCATACAAAAGCTTTAGCGGCACATCTATATCAGCTGCATATATATCTGGTATATGTGCTTTATTATATGAACTTACACCTACACTCTCCTTTGATGATATAGTATCTATGTTAACAGCTTCATCTACTAACTTAGATCTACCACTAAATACTCAGGGAGAAGGATGTATAAATTTAAATAAATTATTTAAAAAGTAAAAGTGCCATAAAGCACTTTTACTTTTTGACTATATAATTAAGAGGATTTACAGGTGTTTCATTTATCCTTAATTCAAAATGTAAATGAGGTCCAGTACTATATCCAGTACTTCCTACAGCACCTATTATTTCTCCTTTTTTCACTTCTTGATTTAGAGACACGTATATCTCACTTAAATGAGCATAATATGTTTTCATATCGTCACTATGCTGAACTATAACTAAATTTCCATACCCTCCATCATTATATCCAGCATATATTACTTTACCTTCGAAAGAAGCTATTATATCTTCTCCAAGATTTTCAGCTATATCAAGTCCTTTATGATACGAATTAACTCTATCTTCTCCATAATATGATGATATATATCCCCCATCTACTGGTCTCTCTAAAAAACTTACTCCATCATAGTATGGATTTTTACTTCCTCTATGTACTACAGTAGCTATAGGCTCTACTAATACGTTCTCATTTAATATATTTTCTTCTACTTTCGTAAGTCCATCATATACGACTTCCTTATAAACTTCTTTTGTTCCATCAGATCCTTGTACAATAACTTCTTCACCCATATATATACTATTATCTTCTTCAACTATAACTGGTGATTCTATATTTTCTTCTTGAAAGGTTCTTAAGCTTAACTCTAAATCCAACAAACTTTTATTTATTATAGATGCCTCATAAATATCTTTTGATATTTCACTACTATTACTCAATTGACACAACTTTAATTCAGTAGGCGTCACTTTTATATTTCCATTTATCTTCATATAAGATATATCTTCAACATTAACTCCTAATTCTCTAATATAACTTTCGCATACACTCTCAATTATTTCATCTTTTTCTTGAGCACTTAGTACATATCCAAAAATATTATTATCTACAGTTATAGCAAAGCCATTAACATTTCTATTTATATTATCTATATTTGCATTTAGATTCTTACTCTCCAAATTAACAATATCATTATAGTTATTAGAAATATCACTTGAATTTGCCAAATAAACTCCTTGTGGTATTTCATTTGAATCATTAATAACATTAATACACTGAACTGTTTTCCTATTTCCATGTATACTATAGCCATTAGTTATTTCTGATATAAGAAATAACAATATTGTTAATACTATTAAGGATAAAGTGGTTTTTCGTATGACACACTTTTCATCCTTCTTCTGCGAGTACATTTTTATCACTCCTCTTTTTTAGTTTTATTTACAACATTTTTTAATTTTCCCAAGAAGTAAAATAATATACATATCATTTCTTTAATTGTTATGTTGAGGGTTAATATCACCTTTGTTATAATTAGCTTAAACGTAATAGTTCAAGAAAGGTAGAGAATATTTATGAGCACATTTATGCTAAAAAATAAACAACTAGACTTTACTCCCGTTAGTAATATATTTATAGAGAAATATATGCCTAAAGCCCGTGGAGAATTTATAAAGGTATATCTATTAATGCTTAAATATAATACTTGTGGTGAAATGGGTGTAACATCATCAATATTAGCTACTTCATTAAATTTGCTTGAATCTGATGTACTAAATGCCTTAAATTATTGGAATGATGAAGGACTAATAAAGCTTATTCCAATTGATAAAATGGGTAATTTTAATATTGAATTTGTTGATTTAGTTAAAGAATCTAAATCTCAAAGTAAAGAAATAAACTTACTTCAAGCATTAAATAAAAATTCAACTAAGGATATGCTAAATGATATTGAAAGACTTTTAGGAAGACCTCTATCTCCTAAAGAAATGACTACTTACTTGAGTTGGCAAGATGATTTCAATTTCTCATCAGAATTAATACTGATTCTTTTTGAATATTGTGTATCTCGTGGAAAAAGTGATTATAGATATATAGAAAAGGTAGCAATGGCTTGGAAAGATATGAATATAACCACAGTCGAAGAAGCTCAAAACTATATCAAGAAAAATGAAGATAAATGGATAAAAATTAGACATATTCTAAATTATTTAGGTATTAAAAATCCTGAATTAATGAAACCACAAGAAGAAATGTTAGATAAATGGATAAATGATTTTAATTTTCCTCTAGATGTTATAGAAAAAGCTTGCAATATATGTTTCCAACGTTTAAATAGAGCAGATTTTAAATACATTGACGGAATCTTATCTAACTGGAATAAGAATAACCTAAAAACAATTGCTGCTATTGAAGAAAAAGATTCAAAACCTTCTGGCATTACTCCATCTAAGGGGAACTATACTAGCAATAATAGCAAAAGATTTATTGGTCAAAATATTAATAATAAATCATCAAAAGACTATGATGATTTGGAAAAAGAACTTTTAGGATGGTATAACAATGATTAAGGGATATCAAGAAAAATTAATGAATATTTACGAAAAAATACGTGAAGATGAAAATCATAATTTAAAAAATAGAAAAAATGAAATTCTTCAAAAAGCTCCTGAAATAATTGAATTAGATAACACGATTCAAAAACTTTCCTTAGCTTTACCTATGGCTATATTAAAAGGTGCATCTGAATCTGATTTAAATAATATTAAAGCTGATATACAAGAGCTTAGAAAGCAAAAATACGAGTTACTAACGGCTTATGGGTATCCTACAGATTATCTGACACTTCATTATCAATGCCCAAAATGCCAAGATACTGGTTATATAGGAACTAAGAGATGTAGTTGCTTTAAAACTAAACTTGTAAATTTATATTATGAAACTTCTAAATTATCAAATAACTTAGCTACTTGTAATTTTAATAACTTTGATATAAGGTTATTTTCTTCTGAAAATAGCGGTAATTATAAAAATTCTCAGCGTAAAAACATGGAGAAAATTTATGAGTTTGTAAGAGGTAATTATTTAGCTAATTTCGATACTGATAATACTAATCTTTTATTTTATGGCGAATCAGGGAATGGTAAAACATTTTTATCTTGGTGTATCGCTAAAGAGTTATTAGATAAAGGATATCTAGTTATATATAAGACATCTAACGATTTGATAAGAGACTTAAGAGAAATAACTTTCAATAATAACTATGTACTTGAAGATTTATTAATAAATTGTGATTTACTAATAATAGACGACTTAGGAGCTGAACAAGTAACAGACTTTTCTACTAATGAATTATTTAACTTAATAAATAAAAAGTTATTAAATAATAAAAAGATGATTATATCAACAAATTTAAATCTTCCAGATATAGAAAAAAGTTATACTACTAGAGTTTATTCTCGTTTAGTTGGTAATTTCACTTTCTTTAAGTTTTACGGTAATGATGTTAGAATAAAGCTTAATCTTGCAAGAATGAGATCTCAACAACAATAAATAATAAGAAAGACGCTTTACTTAAATTAATAATAAATCTTTAAACTATTAATTTTACAAAGTAAAGTGTCTTTTTTATAAATAAATTTAATTTTTGTATTATAATATAAAAACAAAAAAACTCTAGAATTATCTAGAGTTTCATGGAGCTGGTGATCGGAGTCGAACCAACAACCTGCTGATTACAAGTCAGCTGCTCTGCCATTGAGCCACACCAGCATAAATATTATATTTTATCACCAAAATAAAATTGGCGACTCAGAAGGGGCTCGAACCCTCGACCTCCGGCGTGACAGGCCGGCACTCTAACCAACTGAGCTACTGAGCCATTATGGTGGAAACAACAGGGATCGAACCTGTGACCCTCTGCTTGTAAGGCAGATGCTCTCCCAGCTGAGCTATGCTTCCGTATTAAAATGGTGACCCCTAGGGGAATCGAACCCCTGTTACCACCGTGAAAGGGTGGTGTCTTGACCGCTTGACCAAGGGGCCATATAATGGAGCTGGTGATCGGAGTCGAACCAACAACCTGCTGATTACAAGTCAGCTGCTCTGCCATTGAGCCACACCAGCATATTATATAGTTTTTTTAAAAAAGTGGCGACTCAGAAGGGGCTCGAACCCTCGACCTCCGGCGTGACAGGCCGGCACTCTAACCAACTGAGCTACTGAGCCATTATGGTGGAAACAACAGGGATCGAACCTGTGACCCTCTGCTTGTAAGGCAGATGCTCTCCCAGCTGAGCTATGCTTCCGTATTAAATGGTGACCCCTAGGGGAATCGAACCCCTGTTACCACCGTGAAAGGGTGGTGTCTTGACCGCTTGACCAAGGGGCCTAGGCTTTTGTTTATCACTTATTATCTTGTGTACCACTTTTTAAAAAATTGGCGACTCAGAAGGGGCTCGAACCCTCGACCTCCGGCGTGACAGGCCGGCACTCTAACCAACTGAGCTACTGAGCCATTTATGGTGGAAACAACAGGGATCGAACCTGTGACCCTCTGCTTGTAAGGCAGATGCTCTCCCAGCTGAGCTATGCTTCCGTATTAAATGGTGACCCCTAGGGGAATCGAACCCCTGTTACCACCGTGAAAGGGTGGTGTCTTGACCGCTTGACCAAGGGGCCTAGGTTTCTTGCTCGTTCTCTGCCGAGCACATTAACTATAATACATAAAATTAAATATGGTGTCAACACTTTTTAAAAACTTTTTTTTATTTTTTATTTTTAGCTTATCACTATCCACCCTTAAGTCAGCATTTTTACTGGCTTTTCAGCACTTTTATTTTTTTCTACTTTTTTTAAATTTTCTATTGCCATACCATATCTACTTAATGAATCTTCTTTTAATTTTATTTCATTTTGTATTTTTTCAATTTCAAAAAGACACATTTCAAAAAATTCATCTTTATTAATTTCATCTAAAGTTATATTAAATCCTATTTTTTTAAAGTTTTGTCCTACAGCTAAAATTTTAACTGGAATACTATTATTTATAACAGCTATTATTTCTTTTTCCCAAACACCTCTTTTATTCACATTATGTTTATCTCTTAATAAGTTTAAATTGTTAAATTCAATATTTAATTGTGATTCTATAATTTCTAAAAGAGCCTTATATAGTGTTACTGATATTCCTCTATTTAATTTTATTTTTAAAAAATCATTATATTTTATTAAAAATTCATCTACTTCACTTTCTGTGATAAATTCTATCTCATTATTATCAAATACCTTAATACCTTTACTATTAGGATAATTTACTACTACTTGATCATAATTCATCCTTCTAACCTTAAACTCTTTTTCATAATCCTCTAAAGTTTGGTCAATAATTTTAACTAACAATACTCTCACCTCTCAATATAGTATTCCATAGTTTTTTTACTAATATTACTGTGATAGAATTAAGTGAGCTTCCAAATTTCAATTTGGTTAAGCGAACTTACACCTACGAGCGTATGCGAGTAGTGTGTTTCCTTAAACTATTTAATTTTAAATTTAGTTGGTGAAACTTACTCATTCAATCGTATATGAGTATGAGTTTTCTTTAATTCTCCAAATTTTAATTTTGGTAGGCTAACTTAAACCTACAAACATATGCCAGTAGTGTATTTCATTTAGTATTGTTAAATTTTAATTTGCTTTATGAAAATTACACAATATATAGTTAAAAGATAAAAGTTACGAGTTATATATTTAGATTAAAATTAATTTTCTTAAAATATATATTTTCAATAAACTAAATAATAGTTTTATCTCAACTATTAACTTTTGATCATTAACTCTTAACTAAAAAAGTATTTCAAACTTTTTATATAAAACTAATATTAAAGGAGTGTTCTTATTTTGATATATCATGATTTAATAATCGTCGGTGGTGGAGCTTCTGGAATGATAGCTGCTATAACTGCTAAAGATTTTGGGATAGATGTAGCCATTGTTGAAGGTACTGATAGAGTTGGAAAAAAAATATTAACTACAGGAAATGGTAGATGTAATATATCTAATAGATGTGTTGCTGAACCTTTTATTAATTATCATAGTAATTGTGATAATTTCTTTTCGTCTGTTTTAAGTCAATTTGGTGTAGATGATACATTAAATTATTTTTTATCTTTAGGTCTTCCAATAGTTCCTCTAAAAGGAGGAAAATTATATCCACAGTCCCTTCAAGCCTCTTCAGTTGTGGATATTTTAAAAATGTCACTAGAAGATAGAAACATACCTTTATACACAAGCTGCAAAATAAAAGATATCCACAAGGGAAAAGTTTTTAAATTATCCACAAGTAATGAAGAATATAAATTATTCACATGTGAAAACTTAATATTAGCCTGTGGAGGAAAATCTGCTCCAAAAACAGGATCAGATGGTTCTGCATATTATTTAGCAAAAAATTTAGGACATTCAATAACAAAGCTTTTACCTGGAATAGTTCAATTAAAATTAAAATATGAACATCTTAAAGCACTTTCAGGCGTTAAATTTGATGGCTATGCAAAATTATTTGTAGATGATAAAGAAGTCAAAGAAGATTTTGGTGAAATATTATTCACTGATTACGGTATTTCTGGTCCTCCGATACTTCAAATATCAGCTTTAGCGTCTCAAGCTACTAGCAATAGCAAAAAAACAGAAGTTATTGTTGACCTTATGCCAAACTATACAAAAGATGAGTTAATAGATTTCTTAGAATGTCATTTTGCTCTTCTTTCTCATAGACCTATAATAAATGCTTTCATAGGCGTAATAAACAAAAAAATAATACCTGTTCTTTTAAAAGAATGCGGTATTACTGATTTACATATGCCATGTTATGAACTTTCTTGGAAAGAAAAAAACAAATTAATTCAAACGCTAAAAGGTTGGAAATTTACTTGTATCGGTACAAATGATTTCAATCAAGCTCAAGTAACTATTGGAGGAGTTGATGCTTCTGAAATTAATCCAGATACATTAGAATCTAAGATAGTTCCTAATCTATATTTTGCTGGTGAGCTTATAGATGTTCACGGAGATTGTGGTGGATTTAATCTACAATGGGCTTGGAGTTCTGGATATGTAGCTGCAAAATCAATCGCAAATAAATAATGGCAAATTAACAATGGCAAGTGGCAAATTAAGTAGTGAAACTGCTTTGCAGTCTCTTAAAATATATTTTTTAAAAGTCATAATAACTGGCTTTATTTATTAATTTGCCATTCTCCATTTGTCATTTACCATTCTATTTATCCCATTTTGATATTAATGTTGTTAATTCTTTTCCCTCTGCATTTTCTATCTTATGTAAAATAATATATTGATCATCATTTTCTTTAATTTCACATATTGATTTTATTTCATCTCCATAGGAACATTCCTTCTCGAAGACTACGCTTAATTCAACTAAGTTATTTTTATATAATATCTCTACCGGTATTGATTCTAATGCCCATTCTATATATTTAACATTATTAACGTGTGTATTAGAATCTATATCAGTATATCTTACTTTAAATTCTTTTGAGTACATTTCCTCTTTCAATTTTTCTAATTTTGAAACATTTATATTGCACTCTTCTTCTTCACTAACACCATAAAACTCATATTGCTCTACAGGTATTCTTACCGCTCTTCTCTTATTAATATCTATCAATAAAAATATTCCAACTGCTTCAACAATTTTATTACCTTCTTCATCAAATATTTCATATAATCTTGATGCATAAAATTTCTTAAATCCCAAAGCATTTGTAGCTACTCTAATCTTTTCTCCATATTTAGGATATCTATTTATCTTTACATCATACTTACAGAATACCCATGCCAAATTTCTTTCTGTCATATATTCAATTCCTACACCAAGCTTCTCTGATTGCTTCGTTCCTATGTCTGTAAAGTAATTAACTATAGATTCAATTTTGCATTGTAATTTTACATCAACATCATAATAATGAATCTCATATTCTCTTTCAAATCTTTTTCCCACTTAATACGCCCACTTTCCATTAATTTATTGCTAAACATATTTTACCACATAAATTTTATAATATTAAAATTCTAAATTAAGTTTATAATTTAATTTTTATAAAATAATAAAAAAGCCAGCAATGCTGACTTTAAAATACCATATATACTATTATCTATTTAGAGCATCTAATAACTCATTTAAATCTATACCATGAACTCTTGCAGCCTCTTCCACCGTCTCTGCTTGAGCAGATGGACACCCTACGCATCCCATTCCGAATTGCATAAGTACATCAGCTTTATTAACATTAGCCTTTATAACTTCACCAATAGTCATTTCCTTAGTAATCAATACATTCACCTATCCTTTAATAGTGTTTTTATTAATAATTAAATATATTCTATACAAGTTCTCATAATATTTCAAGGTGATTTCTAAATTAAAAAGATGCTTTCTTAATATAAGCATCTTTTTAATATTTTAATATTATTTATTCTTTATGAACTAAATCTAAATCTGCAAATTTAGAGTGTGCTCCAATCCAAGCCATTTTAACAGTTCCAACCGGGCCGTTTCTTTGCTTAGCTATAATACATTCACCAATTCCTTTGTCTTCACTTTCCTTATTATAGTATTCATCTCTATATAAGAACATAACTACGTCAGCATCCTGCTCAATTGATCCTGATTCTCTTAAGTCAGATAGCATTGGTCTGTGATCAGCTCTTTGCTCTGGCGCACGAGATAACTGTGATAAAGCTATAACTGGGCACTCCATCTCCTTAGCTAATGCCTTAATAGATCTTGATATTTCCGATACTTCTTGTTGTCTATTATCACTACCTGAGCTACCAGACATAAGTTGTAAGTAGTCTATAAGTATCATATCAATACCATGTTCCATTTTTATCTTTCTACACTTAGATCTCATTTCCATAACGCTAAGACCTGCTGTATCATCTATATACACTTTTGCCTTAGATAATGGTCCTGTAGCTCTCGCAATTCTTTCCCAGTCATCATCATCTAAATTACCAGTTCTAAGTTTTAACATATCAACATTTGCTTGAGAGCATAATAACTTATAAGCTAATTGCTCCTTAGACATTTCCAGAGAAAATATAACTACACTCTTCCCCTCTTTTAATGCTGCATTCTCAGCTATATTAAGTGAGAAAGTTGTTTTTCCCATTGAAGGTCTGGCTGCTATAAGCACCATATCACCTTTTTGGAATCCAGATGTTTTTGCGTCTAGGTCTTTTATCCCAGATCCAACCCCTGTTATTGCTCCTCTGTTATTAAATAATCTTTCTATTTCTAAAAATCCTCTTTCAAGAACGTTTGATAATGGTTCATACTCTTTAGAGTCTTTCTTTTCAGCTATATCAAACATCTTCTTTTGAGCTATATCAATAACCTTTCCTACATCATCACCGCTATTATAACTTTCCTCTATGATTGCTGTAGATGCCTTAATTAGCTTTCTCAAAGTAGATTTTTCTTCAACTATTTTTATATATGAACTTAAGTTGGCCGTTGTTGGTACAGAAGCACTTAACTCTGATATATAAGTAACTCCACCAGCTTTATCTAAGTTATCAGTAGTCTTTAAATATTCTAATAATGTTACTAAGTCTACAGCCATATCTTGCGAAAACATATGCTGTATAGCCTTATATATTATTTTATGACCATCTCTATAAAAGTCATCTTCTTTAAGCTTTTCAAGAACTTTTGCTATAGCGCTCTTATCTATTATCATAGCACCTATAACAGACTGTTCAGCTTCAATACTCTGTGGTAAACTTCTCATCATTGGTGTTTCCATATAAGTAACCCTCCCTCCTAAGTATCCTAAATTTATTATAACAAAATCTAAAGAAATTTATATTATGTATATTAAAATTCTTTTTTTCACACAATAAAATTAAGCTTCCTACTAAGGAAGCTTAATCCACATTACTTCTCAAATACTATCTCCATAAGTTCCTCTATATTAGTTATAAATTTAACTTCTATATCACTAAGCCCTAGAGGGACTTCTTTTTCATTATCTTTAGGGACAGCAACAAGTTTAATTCCTTTTCTTCTAGCACCATATATTTTTTCAAATATACCACCAACTGGCTTCACAGTACCTCTTAATGAAATCTCACCTGTAATAGCAATGTCTTGACGTATTGGTCTATTAGTAAGAGCACTAATTATACAAACAGTTATAGCTGCTCCTGCTGAAGGCCCATCTATCTTTCCTCCACCAATTACATTAACGTGTATATCATAATCTCTTATATCTTTTTCAGTAATCTTTCTTATAACAGAAGCTGCATTAAATACAGAATCCTTTGCCATTGAACCTGCTGTATCATTAAACTTAATAGTTCCTGCACCTTTTTTTCTTGCAGGGAATACAGCTGCTTCAATCTCTATAGTAGATCCTACAAATCCACTTACTCCTAATCCATATACATGCCCTACTTCAGAACTGTCTAAATTATCTATTCTTTCATAAGGTAAATATCTACCTATAGATAATACCTCTTCTACATCGCTTATCTTTATTATTCCTTTTGTATCTTCCCCTTGAGAGTTATATAAAGAATATCCATAAGCATCTGATAATATATTTACAGCTCTTCTACCTTCAATAGTATATTGACTAATAAGCTTTGCAACACCATCTTCTAAAGTTACTTCTAACTTTTTAGCTGCATTTTCAATTATTCCTTCTATATCTGTAGCAGATAATGGCTCAAAATAAACCTCTGTACATCTTGATCTTAAAGCTGGATTAATTTCACTTGGATCTTTAGTCGTAGCCCCTATTAAAACAAAATCAGCCGGTGCTCCATTATCAAATAAATATTTTATATATTTTGGTATGTTTTCATCATCTGGATCATAGTAAGATGATGAAAACTCTACTCTTTTATCTTCTAAAACTTTTAAAAGTTTATTTTGAAGTATTTCATCTAATTCACCGATTTCATCAATGAATAAAACTCCACCATGTGCATCTGTAACTAAACCTGGTTTTGGTTCAGGTACACCTATCTCAGCTAAGTCTTTCTTACTACCTTGATATATAGGATCATGTACTGAGCCTAATAGAGGATTTGTTATTTCTCTTGGATCCCATCTTAATGTTGTTCCATCAACTTCAACAAACTTTGATTCCTCATCAAAAGGCGTAAATTTAAGTTTTTTAGCTTCTTCTAAAGCAAGTCTTGCTGCTGATGTCTTACCTACTCCTGGAGGCCCATAAAGGATTATATGCTGTGGGTATGGAGATGCCATCTTTGATATTAATGACTTAACAGCTCTCTCTTGCCCAACAATCTCTTCAAAAGTTTCTGGTCTTAAAAGATTCATTACATTTTTATTTATCTTTTTAGCATCAAGCTTCTCAAGCTTCTCAAGCTTAAGTGCTGTTTTGCTATTTTCAGAACCTTTTTGCTTTCTTATTATAGAAAGTCTAAGTTCATCCATAAACTTCTCTTGTCTCTCAACAAGACTCTTTTCAACTTCAGTTTCTATTTGTCTTTGCACATATTTTTTAGCTATATTTTCAGATATCCAATAAACTACATCCTCTAATATATCTCGTGCTGTATCATCATTTGGAACTACCTTCGCTCCTTTTCCATCTGATGCAATAACATTAAGTGCATATATTCTCTCGTTTATTTTTGGTGAATTAACATACTTATTTAACTTAAATCTAACAGTTCTAGCTCTTACAGCACCTTCATCAAGCACATTATTAAGTATCTCAAATAATACATTCACCTTTGACTCTAACGGTAAATCACTATCTAATATATTTTGTAATTCCAAATTAAATCCTCCTTATTGTTGAGGGACAATTATAACCTTTATCTTTGTTGATACTTCTGGATATAATTTAATTTCTACATCATATGTTCCCGCAATTTTTATTGTTTCCATTACTACTTTTTTCTTATCTACTGATAATTTAAATGTTGTGTTAATAACTTCAGCTATATCTTTATTTGTTATAGCTCCAAATAATCTTCCACTTTCTCCTGCTTTAGCTTTTACTGTAACTTCTTTACCTTTTAATTCAGCTGCTAACTTTTGAGCTGCTTCTAGTTCAGCAAGCTTCTTTCTTCTTTCATTTTCCTTTTTAGCATTAACAACGTGTAAAGCATTTGCTGTTGCTTCTTCTGCTAATTTCCTAGGAAATAAATAGTTTCTAGCATATCCATCTGATGCTTCTATAACATCACCTTTTTTCCCCATTTTCTTTACGTCTTGTAATAAAATAACTTTCATCCTATACACCTATCCTTTATCTTTTATTCTTGTCACATTTGTTCTACTTTAAATGCTTTTCTATAGAATTTTTTAAAGCTTCTATAGATTCTTCTATAGAAAGTTTTAATTTAGCTCCAGCCATATTCATATGACCACCGCCACCAAGTTCTTCTAATATAACTTGAACATTAACATCCCCAAGAGAACGTCCACTTATTATTACATTATTATTTATTTCAGCTAAAACAAAGCATACCTCTATTCCTGAGATAGTTAATAATTCATCAGCTGCTCTAGCTACTATAACTGTATTATCAACATTACTTGGACAAACAGCTATCGCCACCTTATTTTTTACATCTGCATTCTTAATAGTATCGGCTATAACTAAATAATCTTCTAAACTATCATTAAACATTTTTTTAACTTCCAATGTATCAGCACCTATAGATCTTAAAAATGACGCTGCATCAAATGTTCTAACTCCAGCCTTAAATTGGAATTCTTTAGTGTCCATAACAATACCAGCTAAAAGCCCTTCAGCTTCAACCTTTGATATTCTAGGCTTTTGTACCATATACTGAATTAGTTCTGTTACCATTTCTGAGGTAGATGATGCATATACCTCAATATAATTTAATAACGTGCCTTCAACTATATCAGGGCTTCTTCTATGATGATCTATAATTATCTTTCTAGACACTTTTTCAACTAAGTCAATATTACTTACATACCCTTTATTATGAACATCTACTACTATTAATAAAGATTTATCATTGATATTTTTTTCTGCCTCATCTCTAGAAATAAATGTTTTATCATACTTGCTATCACTTTTTAACCTACTCATGTAATATTCAATAGCATTTCTATCATTATCTAAAATAATATTACAATTCTTGCCCATTTGCTTTATTGTAGACCATAAACCAACCGCAGCACCTAAGCAATCCATATCTGGATTCTTGTGTCCCATAATTAATACATTACTACTCTCATAGATAAGATCCTTTAATGCATGAGCAATAACTCTTGCTCTTACTCTTGTTCTCTTTTCAAACTCTCTAGTATTTCCACCAAAGAAAATTATCTTTTCATTATTTTTTATGGCAACTTGGTCACCGCCTCTACCTAAAGCAAGCTCCTTAGCAGTAACTGCATTATTATAATTTTCTTGAGGGGTAGATCCTCCTCTTCCTATTCCAATGCTTAAAGTAAGTTCAAACTTATTACCACGTTCAATTTCAGATATTTTTTCTAATATATCAAATTTATTATTTATTTCTTCAGTAATATACTTATCTATGATCGATAATGCATATCTATTAGAACCATATTTAACAATAAGTGCCTTCAACTTTTGAGCATATAAATTAATAGTTCTTTCTACTTCTGCTACGAGTAAAGGTCTTTCACTTTCTTCTGTACTTTCAAGAACCTCAGATAAATTATCTACTTCAATTAACATTACACTTTCTTTAGTTGTATTTAAATCACTCAAATTGCTAACTTCTATAAAATACACTGCATATACATCATTAATAAGTTCATCTTCTCCAATTATTTTGCTAGCATATATACTATAAACATAGTTTTTTACCTTTATACGCTGACTTAAATCTTTATCACATTTCAAAAGCTTTTGTAAATCTATGCTTCTTGTAATACTAACAATATTTTGTACTTCATTATCTTTCAAATCTAATTCATTAGCTAATTTTTTATTTGCCCATATAATATCTCCATTTTCATTAATAAGAGCAATTGGAGCTATCATATTTGAAATATTATCATTAATATTTAATTTAAGCTTAGATACTACTCTTTTATCCTTTTCATCTTTATAACGCTCATTCAAATTTAAGTAATAACTGTATATAATAAACGCCAATAATATAATACTTCCTACTATAAACTTATCATTATAGAAAAATATCATACTTATAAATATAAAAATAGCTGGTACTATCACTTGTTGATAATCCTTAAGTTTTTCCTTCATTGAAAGCCTCCTAAGCCTTATATTATTAACGCTGCTTTATATGATTTTGAAGCTTACTTAAATTTTTACCTTCTCTCTCATATTCATGCTCTTCTGTAATACCAATCTTTAGCTTTTTACTCATATCATCATCAACTTCATCGCAACTATATCCTAACTTTTGTGCTAAAACATAAAGAATTAAAATAGCACCAGATATACAATTTAATATAGAGTCTCTAGCTATATTAGTACCTCTAGTTAAAAGAGTATAAAGATCTCCTATAAGACACAATAAGTTCGCTTTTAATTCTTCTATCATCTTAATATTGGCCATTATATTAAATTCTTCTTTTCTCATTATTTCACCTCTATTCCAATACCCTGTAACTTATATTTTAAAGTTATTTTTATATTAATGCAACTATATAAGGGATTGTATTACAAATTATGTAAATTATTTTTATTTTTATATAACACAAAAGCCCCTGATTCTCAGGGGCTAATAATCTTATTACTATTCTGTTGTAAATGGTAATAAAGCTATGTTTCTTGATCTCTTTATAGCATCTGTTAATTGTCTTTGGTGCTTAGCGCAAGTTCCAGAAATTCTTCTTGGTAATATCTTACCTCTTTCTGTAACAAACTTTCTTAACTTAGCTACATCTTTGTAATCTATTGATTCAGCTTTATCAACACAGAAAGCACATACTTTTCTCTTAGATCTTCTCATTTTTCCAGATCTTTTCATATCTCTCATGCTAGTTCCCTCCTTATAAAATTAATTAGACTTTCTAGAATGGCATATCTCCATCATCTACTGGAGTCATGTCTTCTTCGAAACTCATTCCACCAAACACATCATTGCTTGCTGGAGTAGAATATCCATTTCCGCCACCGAATGAACCTCCATTATTGCCTGCTCCATTACCTTTTGATAAGAAGCTTACACCGTTAAATGTATCAGCAACAACTTCTGTTACATATCTCTTTGTGCCGTCTTTTGCATCATATGTTCTAACTGAGATTCTACCGCTTATTGCAATTTGACTACCCTTACTCATATATTGAGCAGTGTTTTCAGCTTGCTTTCCCCATATTACTACAGGAATAAAATCGGCAGTTCTTTCGCCAGATTTGCTGTTATAATTATCAACTGCTAAAGTTAGTGTTGTTACGGCAGTCCCTGTTCCTGGAGTATACTTTAACTCAGGATCTTTAGTTAATCTACCTATTAGAATTACTTTATTCATTCTTTAACACCACCTACTAGTTTTCTTGTTTAACAATGATATGTCTTATAACACCATCAGTGATTCTGAATATTCTGTCTAACTCACTTGGTAATTCTGGGTTAGCTTCGAAATTGATTAATGTGTAGAAACCTTCGTTAACTTTCTTTATTTCGTAAGCAAGTTTTCTCTTACCCCAGAAATCTACGTTTTCGATAGTTCCTCCACCATTTTCTATAACACCTTTAAACTTTTCGATGTTAGCTTTTACAGCTTCTTCATCAAATGATGGGTGTAGTATAAATATAGTTTCGTACTTTCTCATCATTTTCACCTCCTTTGGACTTAACGGCTGCTACATATGCAGCAGGATTACAATTTAAAAGTTTATCACTTTATGTTGACTATTTCAAGCTTTTTTTATTTTATTCTTTTGTTTTTACTACCTTTTTTGCATCTTTTTGGAATTTACGACGTGGAAGCATTATTATTCTACCACATTCAGTACATTTAATTTTTACATCAGCACCAACTCTTATGATTTCAAAGTTTTTATTTCCACAAGGATGCTCTTTTTTCATTTCTACTATATCACCTAGTTCAAAAGTTTCTATCATTTATAATAGCCTCCTAAAAATAAAATTATTTATTTACAATATAAGTCTTTGGATAAGGAATTTCTATTCCTGATTTATTTAATGCTTCTTTAATTTCTTTTCTTAATTCTCTTTCCATTTCCCATTGGCTTAATGGTTTTGCTCTTCCAATAACCCTAATAGTTATTCCCGATGGATTTAATGAAGTAACTCCTAGCACTTCAATATGCCCTCTTAGCTTATCTTTATGCTTTTCTTCAAAAGCTTCATTAACAGCTTTAATTACATTTGTAGCTTGGTCTATATTCTCTTCATAAGCTATATCCACATCAACTATGAATCTTATATCACCTCTCGAATGGTTAGTAACCTCTAATATAGAACCATTTGGAATAAGGTGTAAATCACCTGTAAAATCCCTTAAAACAGTTGTCCTGATTCCCATACTTTCAACTATACCAGTAAAGTTAGAAATAGTAACGTGATCCCCTACCCCATATTGATCTTCAAATAAAAGAAAAAATCCATTAATTAAATCCTTAACTAAACTTTGAGCCCCAAGACCTATTGCAAATCCCCCAGCACTTGCTAAAGCAACCGGTATCTTTGCAAAAACATCATAAAACATAAGTGCAACCCCAACTAAATAAACAGTATATTTCAGTACACTCTTTAAGACTTCACCTATAGTTATCGCCTTTTGAGGATCTAACGAAAAACTCATTTTACTTTTTACTTGCTTATCTACAAATTTATTAATTATTTTATTACCTATTTTTATAACTAAATTTATAGCTATAAATACGATAACGATTCTCAAAATCACAGAAAGACCTGTTTCTATCCATGAATTTAAAGTATCTGGATTTACTTTTAAACCTTCCCAGCTCCACGCATACTTACCCTCATCTGTTGAAACTATCTTAGCAAGAGCTAAAATGTTATTCACCTACTAACGCCTCCCTATTATTTTATTAATTCATAACATCCGTTATCTCTTTTATATATTGCCTTAAATTCTATGACTTCTTCATTAATTACTCTATTAACGCTTTCTTCATCTTCTAATCTTATACAAATTCCACAACTTTGAGTTATTGTAGTTGGTGTTGGCATAATTCTAAAATTCATCCCTATTTCCTTTAATTTTTTTTCTCCACTCATAGCTGTATGAGTATTCTTAAAAACTATTATGTAATACTTCATCTTGTCCTCCTAAAATCTTCTTCTTAATTATATTATACCTACTTTGTTCTTATAATAAATATATTACTTTAATATCTCATCTATTTCAAAATTTTGTAATACACTCTTGCTTTTTTCTCTATTTATTTTATCATATTTATAAGACTAATTTTACAAGGAGTAAGCACTATGAATGTATATTTAGATAATGCAAGTACATCATTTCCAAAGCCAAAATCAGTTTCAGATTCAATTTATAATTATTTAACTAACATTGGTGGAAATCCTGGACGTGCTAATCACTCTAACGCATTAGAATCAAATAGATATTTATTTTTAGCTAGAGAAACAATAGCTAACTTTTTTAATTTTCATAAGATTGAAAATGTAATTTTTACTAATAATATAACTTCATCGCTTAATATATTGATTAATGGAATATTAAAGCCTGGAGATCATATCATAACTTCTTCTATGGAACATAATTCCGTTATAAGACCTTTATATAATTTAAAAGAAAATATAGGTATTGATCTAGAAATAGTTTCTGCAAAATCAAACGGAATACTCGATGTAAATTCAATTTCTAAAGCAATAAAACCTAATACTAAACTAATAGTAATTACTCATGCCTCTAATATTACTGGTTCTATTCAACCTATACAAAGAATCGGAGAATTATGCAAAAAGAATAATATATTTTTCATTCTAGATTCTGCTCAAAGTGCAGGGGTATTAGAAGTTGATTTTAAAAAATTTAATCTTAATGCTTTAGCATTTACTGGACATAAAAGTTTACTTGGTCCTCAAGGTATAGGTGGATTTATCATAGATGATGAGTTAAATAAAATTTGTAATCCATATATTCTTGGTGGTACAGGAAGTCTTTCTCATTCATTAACTCAGCCAGACTTTTTACCTGATAAATTTGAATCTGGTACATTAAATATTCCTGGTATAATCGGATTATATGAAGGTATAAAATTTATTGAAAAAGAAGGCCTTAATACTATTTATGAACATAACTCTTATTTAAGATCTTATTTAATTAACGAGATTTCTAATATTAATAACTTTAATATCTATGGTGATTTAGATCCAGCCAATGGAACATCATGTGTATCTATTACACATAATAACCTAGATGTTAGTGAACTTTCATATATATTAGATTCTGATTTCGGAATCAGTAATAGAAGTGGTCTTCATTGTGCTCCGTTAGCTCACCAAACAATTGGAACATATCCTAACGGAACCGTTAGACTAAGTTTAGGATACTTTAATACTTTAGATGAAATAAAATATACAGTGGACTCACTCAATAAAATAAACAAATTATATGTATAAAGTGCGAAGCACTTTTAGGAAAAGTTTGACTTAATCAAAAGAGAAAATATCACAGCATCACAAAAAAATATCGTATATGTAAATATTAGGAAGTATATACTTTTTACTTTAACTTAAGTTAACTTTTCTCTGCTATAATAGTAGTATTTTTACTTCGACAAAACCACTCTTTCACTTGCGAGCGTTAGCTCGCACTTTTTTTATTATATTTTGAATATTTTCCATAAAAACTGTCAATAATTTCTATATAAGGAGAGTGTTTTATGGATAAATATTTTTGTGAAGATTCTATGTCACCAACTACAGTTAATAAAATTAGAGATTATTTATACTCAAAACTAAAAGAACCTATTCTAGATAATAGACCTATTATTTTTTTATGTATAGGAACTGATAGATGTACTGGTGATTCTCTTGGTCCTTTAGTTGGTTATAAACTGAAATCTGAGCATAAAAATAATATATACATATATGGTTGTTTGGAAACCCCAGTTCACTCAAAAAATATAACTACTATATTAGAAAAAATAGAAAAGTATTTTATTAATCCTTATATAATAGCTATTGATTCTTCTTTAGGAAATGTTCAAAATGTTGGTAAAATATTTATAGAGGAAAAACCTCTTAACCCAGGTTTAGCACTTAATAAAGATTTACCCTCAGTTGGAGATCTTAGTATTACAGGAGTTGTCAATATATCTGGTAGCTTAGAATTTATTGTTCTTCAAAATACTAGATTATTTACTGTTATGTCATTAGCTGATTGTATTACTAACGGAATACAAAAATGTTTGAATAAAATTTCAATAGATTTTTCTTCACCTAATAAATTTTCAATTAGCAAATTAAATAAAAAAGGATAGTAATTTTACTTACTATCCTTTTGCTATCTACTTATTTATAGCCTCATTTAATACATGTAATTCTTCTTCTGATAAATCATATCTTGATATTCCTTTATCTATAGGTTTTGCATATGTAGTACTATCATGTCTAGAATAAATACCAGTTATAATTACTCCATCATTATAAGAATCTAATATAGCTATAGAAAAACTTAAATCGCTTCCTACATCTTCAAAAGCCTTATATCTCATTATAGCAACCTTGTTTACACATGATTTTAAATCTTCAGCTATTTTTTCACATCTTTCTAGAGATTCCTTAGAATTATTAAGAGCAACATCAATATTATCTAAATTAGAATTTATAACTTCTTCTAAATTTCTACTATTTGTTCCTCTCATCATTTTTCTATATTTTTTCTCTACTTTATTAACTGAAAGTAATAAAACTATTGTAGTTATTAACAATAATAATGTTATAATAGCTAATCCAATCACTATAAGTCCTGAGTACTCATTAATTATATTTAGTATATTACTCACCTTTATCCGTCCCTCCATGTTTCACATGAAACATTATAATTTAATTATTTCTAAAATTCTTTGTAAATCCTCTTCGGAATAATATTCGATTTCTATTTTACCTTTATTATTTTTATTACTTAAATTTACTTTTGTACCGAAGTAATTTTGTAATCTTTCCACTATATCCTTATAGTATGGATTCGTTAATTCAGTCTCTGACTTCTTTTTTGAAGAATTATCTACATCTTTTTTTATTCGTTTAATAATATTTTCTAATTCTCTTACAGATAATTTATCATCTATAACCTTTTGAGCTAACTCATACTGTAATTTTTTATCTGAAATGCCTAGTAAGGTTCTACCATGTCCTTCTGATATTACACCTTCTATTAAATATTGTTGAACATCCTCACCTAAATTTAATAACCTAATTGTATTAGTTATAGCAACACGTGATTTACCTATTCTCTTACTTAATTCTTCTTGTGTTAAATCAAAATCAGAAATTAATTTTTTATATGCCATCGCTTCTTCAATTGAATTTAAATCTTGTCTTTGAATATTCTCTATTAATGATATTTCTAATACTTGCTTATCTGTTAAATCCATTATTATCGAAGGAACTTCCTTAAGCCCTGCCATTTTAGCAGCTCTCCATCTACGTTCACCTGCTACTATAACATAATTATCCTCTTCTTTTCTTAAGATAATCGGCTGAACAATTCCATGATGCTTTATTGACTCTGATAATTCAATAATTTTTTCATCATCAAAAGTTTTTCTTGGTTGATCTATATTACTTCTTATTAAATTAATATCTATTAAATTTTTATCTGAAGTTTTTTTCTCTATTTTATTAATTGAAGGACCTAAATTTGTATCTTCTGGAATAAGAGCATTTAATCCCTTACCTAATCCAAATTTTTTGCTCATGATATTCACCTTCCTATTGTCTGCTTAAAAATTCTTTTGTTAAAGCCTTATATGCATCTGCACCCTTACATTTTTCATCATATAACATTACCGGAAGTCCAAAACTTGGAGCTTCAGCTAATCTAATATTTCTTGAAATAGTAGTCTTAAAGACTTTTTCATTGAAGAACTTTTTAACTTCATCATAGACTTCATTGCTTAAATTTGTTCTATAATCATACATAGTCATTATTACCCCTTCAATATCTAATGACTTATTTAAAGATTTCTTAACAAGCTGAATTGTATTTATTAATTGTCCAACACCTTCTAATGCATAAAATTCACATTGAATTGGAATAAGTACAGAATCAACTGCAGTAAGTGCATTAATAGTTAATACTCCTAATGATGGAGGACAATCTATAAAAATGAAATCAAAGTCATCTTGAACTTTTGCTATTTCATTTAAAAGTATAGTTTCTCTATCACTTCTATTAATAACTTCAACTTCAGCACCAGCTAATTCCATTGTTGCCGGAGCTATATATAAGTTTTGTATTAATTCACTTTTAAGTATTACATCACTTAAAGAAACATTAGCTGTTAATACGTCATACATTGAAAATTCTAAATTTTTCTTATCTAATCCTAATCCACTAGTAGTATTTCCTTGTGGGTCAATATCGATAGTTAAGACTTTATATCCTTCCATTGCTAAGTAAGCACATAAATTTATATTAGTAGTAGTCTTACCAACTCCACCCTTTTGGTTAAAAATACATATTTTCTTCATAAGTTTTGTCCTATTAAGGACTCCACCCCCCTCCCTTTTATTTCTATTATATCTGCTTTTTTTCCATAATTAAAGGGCGTCATAATAAAAATTTATGTCAAATAAAAAAAATGTTTCATGTGAAACATTTTTTATGCTAAATGAAATTTTTCTTCATCATACCCTATAAATATAACTAAAAATATAATCTTAATAATTGCCATTATTTTTTTCATAAAAGCCAACTCCTTTTATCAAAGCATGACTTAATTATAAATTAATAAGACTTTATCTCATATTTATCTTTCTTACATTTAGACTTCAATTATGTAATATACTAAAAATAAAATTGCTATAATTTTAAAAATATATTTACATGTTATATATAATAAATTTTATCCTTAAATCAAAACTCTTAATTATTCCTTAGAAATTAATAAGAGCAGTACTTAATCCGTACTGCTCTCTTCTATTTATTTTTAGGAATAGATACTGTAATCTCTATACTATCATCTAATTCTTTTAATTTATATTCAGCTGGTATATCAAATTTATTGAATACTTGTTTTATAGTATTAACATATAGTTTTCCTGGCATAACGCCTCTTCTTTTACTTTTTCTCTCTTCTGCTGCTTTTTCTAACAACTCAGAATTGATTAACTCCTCTGTTTTCTTAACATTAAGACCATTTTTTATTACTTTATCTAAAACTTTTAATTGCAACTCTTCGTTCGGTAAAGCTAATAATGCTCTAGCATGTCTTTCAGTTAAATTATTTTCTAAACATATTGCTCTAACTTTTGGGCTTAACTTTAACAATCTTAGCTTGTTAGCTATTGTAGATTGATTTTTCCCCATTCTCTTAGCTAATTCTTCCTGAGTGAACTTATGATCGTTAATTAAATTATAATAAGCTTCGGCAACCTCCATAAAGTTTAAGTCTTCTCTTTGTAGGTTTTCTAATAAAGCAATTTCAGCTGATTCTGTATCAGTAATTTCTATTATGTTACATGGAACATGACTTAATTCTGCAATTCTTGCAGCTCTCCATCTTCTTTCACCAGCAACTAGTTCGAATTTTTCGCCTCTTTTTCTTACCGTTATTGGTTGAATTATTCCATATTCCCTTATAGATGCAGATAATTCTTGTAAAGCCTCTTCATTAAAATATCTTCTTGGCTGATATGTATTTGGAAATATCTCATCTACATTTATATTTATTATCTGTTTACTCATTTCTCCCGCCCATCCCTTATATCTAATTACTCAACATTTTATCCCATATTTTAACATTTCTGTATTAATTAATCATTTCCTTCTTATATATGAGACTTTCGTAATACAAATTAAACTATATTAATCTATATTTCTACACAAATATACAATTTATTCTCTCTAAAGTTTAATTATGCCATAAATTTCAATAAAAATATATACTTTTATGCTATTTTATAGGTTTTTTATTAATTGTTCCTGCTTTTCTAGGATAGGTTTTTGGACATTTATTTACTTTTAATACTTCAACTATATTATGATTTAAGTCAGTCCCTTCGACCTCAACTTCTATAATATTCTTTAATTCTCCACCTAAAGTTTTAATTGCGTTAGCTCCATTTTCTAATTCTTCCTCTATAGATGGCCCTTTTAATGCAACAAAGTACCCATTTTTCTTTACAAAAGGCATACAGAACTCAGATAATACAGCCATATTAGCTACCGCTCTAGATGTAGCAACATCAAATTGCTCTCTTAATTCTGGATTTCTTGCTCCATCTTCAGCTCTTGAATGAATTGTTGTTACATTCTTTAAATCTAATTCTCTTACTACTGTATTTAAGAAATTGATTCTCTTATTAAGTGAATCTAATAAAGTAACTTTAGTCTCTGGACTTAATATTGCTATTGGAAGACCAGGGAAACCAGCCCCAGTTCCAACATCAATTAAAGTTTTTGCTTCTTTTATAGCATTTGATTTAAACGCTTTTATACAATCTATAAAATGCTTTTTTACAAATTCATTATCCTCAGTTATTGCTGTTAAATTTATTTTTTCATTCCATTCTTGAACAAGTCTCATATACTTAATGAACTTTTCATATTGTTCTTTAGTTAATTCTATTCCTACATCTTTTGCAGCTGTTGACATTAAATCAAAAAATTCCATTTTAGTCCTCCTGTTTTGCTCTTCTAGCTTGATTTTCTAAATATATTAATAATACTGATATATCTGCAGGAGAAACTCCTGAAATTCTTGATGCTTGCCCTATACTAATTGGTCTTATTGCACTTAATTTTTGAATTGCTTCTATTCTTAATCCTTTTACATCTGAATAATTTATATCTTCAGGCAATATCTTCTTTTCAAACTTTTTAAATTGATTTACTTGCTCTAACTGACTTGTTATATATCCTTCATATTTTGCAATAATATTTACTTGCTCACCAATATCATCAGTGTATTCTGGTCTTTCTGGATCTAACGGTGCTAAAACAAAATAATCAACTTCAGGTCTTTTTATAAGCTCATACATACTTATTGGCTTTTTAAGCTCAGCTGTATTAAGCGATACTAAAAATTCGTTATTTTCTCTCTTATTAGTTATTTGAAGATTTTTTAATCTTTCAACTTCACTTTCAATTTTAGCTTTTCTATCTAAGAATTTGTTATATCTTTCATCAGAAACTAATCCAACTTTTCTTCCAATCTCAGTTAATCTAAAATCTGCATTATCTTGTCTTAAAAGCAATCTATACTCTGCTCTAGAAGTCATCATTCTATAAGGCTCATTTGTACCTTTAGTAACTAAATCGTCTATTAAAACCCCAGCATATGCATCTGAACGTGTTAATATCATAGGGTCTTTTCCTTGAACTTTTAACGCTGCATTTATTCCGGCAACTAAACCTTGTGCTGCAGCCTCTTCATATCCTGAACTTCCATTTAATTGACCAGCTGAATAAAGACCTTCAATTTCTTTAAATTCTAATGTTGGCTTAAGTTCTGTTGAATCTATTGAATCATATTCTATAGCATAAGCTGTTCTTAAAAACTCTACATTTTCTAATCCAGGTAATGTTCTATACATCTTAATTTGAACATCTTCTGGTAAAGATGATGACATCCCGCCAACATACATTTCAAGAGTATCTTCACCTTCAGGTTCAATGAATATTTGATGTCTGTTTTTATCTGGGAACTTCATAACCTTATCTTCTATAGATGGACAATATCTAGGCCCTACCCCTTCTATGCTACCATTGTACATAGGAGATCTATCTATATTTTCTTTTATTATATTGTGAGTTTCTTCATTAGTATAAGTTAACCAACAAGACATTTGATCTTTTTCAATCTTTTCATTCATAAATGAGAATGGTACTATTTTTTCATCCCCTGGTTGTTCTATCATTTTTGAAAAATCTACAGATCTTCTATTAATTCTAGCAGGAGTTCCTGTTTTAAATCTTCTAGTCTTAATACCTATTCTATTTAACGCAGCTGTTAATTCATTAGCTGCTGCTAATCCATTTGGTCCACTATTATAAGAAACATCTCCAATAATAATTCTTGCTCTTAAATATGTACCTGTTGTAAGTACAAGAGCCTTACATTTATAAAAAGCTCCATTCTTAGTTAATACCCCAACAACTTTTCCATCTTCAACTTCTATGTCTAAAACCTCTAATTGTCTTAATTCAAGGTTTTCTTGATTTTCTAAAGTTCTCTTCATTCTATCTTGATATTTTTTTCTATCAGCTTGCGCTCTAAGTGAGTGAACTGCTGGCCCTTTTGATGTGTTTAACATTCTTGATTGAATGAACGTCTCATCTATATTAACACCCATTTCTCCACCTAAAGCGTCAACTTCTCTTACAAGGTGCCCTTTCGCAGTTCCACCTATATTAGGATTACAAGGCATTAAACCAACTGCATCTAGGTTTAAAGTACATACTAATGTTTTTAAACCCATTCTTGCTGAAGCAAGACCTGCTTCACATCCTGCATGCCCTGCTCCAACTACTATTACGTCATATTCTCCTGCACTATATCTCATCTTTACTTCCCTACTTTCCTACACAGAAATCACTAAATATCTTATTTACTAAATCTTCTTCTAACTCACTACCTGTAATCTCTCCTAAAGCTCTTAAAGCCGCTGTAACATAGATTGATATTAAATCTAAATACTCATTATTTTTAACTCTTACTAAAGCATTTTCAGCATTTTCTAAAGCTCTATATAAAGCTTGCTTATGACGTGAATTAGAAATTATTAAACTTTCCGCATCTATTTTTCCATTAAAGAATAAATCTTTTATAGTTTGCTTTAACTCATCTAATCCAATTTCTTCTTTTGCAGAAATTTTAATTACATTTTCAAAACTATCTAAGATATCCGATTCAATTTTCCACTCTAAATCAATTTTATTTAATATTAATATACATTTTTTATCTTTTACTGATTCAATTATATCCTTGTCTTCTTGATCTAATTCTCTTGAAGTATCTAATACTAATAATACTAAATCTGCTTCCTCAAGCTTCTCTTTAGATCTCTCTACTCCGATCTTTTCAACTATATCTTCTGTTTCTCTTATTCCTGCTGTATCTATTACCTTAACAGGAATACCATCTAAATTAATATATTCTTCAATAACATCTCTAGTTGTACCAGCAATATCTGTTACTATAGCTCTCTTCTCTCTTAAAAGAGCATTTAATAATGATGATTTACCAACGTTAGGTTTACCTACTATAGCAAGGCTTAAACCTTCTCTTATAAGCTTTCCTTCATCAGCACCTCTTAATAATGTACTCATTTCACTTATACTCTTCTCTAAGCTTTCTGCTACTTTAAGAGGTATACTAGGATCAACATCTTCATCATCTTCAGTAAAATCAACAGCAAACTCAACTAAAGCTAATATATTTAACATATACTCTCTTTGCTTATTAATTTGAGTTGATAAGTGTCCTGTACTTTGCATTAAAGCTGATTTCATAGCAAGATCAGTTTTAGCTTTTATAATATCCATAACAGCTTCTGCTTGAGATAAATCTATTCTACCATTTAAAAACGCTCTTTTAGTAAACTCTCCTGGTTCTGCTAATCTTGCCCCAGCCTTTATAACAGTCTCTAACACCTTATTAGTAGAAACAACTCCTCCGTGACAATTTATTTCTACTGTATCCTCTGCTGTAAAGCTTTTAGGCCCTTTCATAAAGCTAATAATAACTTCATCAATTAATTCTTTATTATCTATATCATAAATATGTCCGTATTTCATAGTGTAAGATTTCATAGTTTTAATATCTTGACCACTATGAGCTTTAAAAACTTTTGAGACAATATCTAAAGCTTTATCACCAGATACTCTTATTATTGCAATTCCGCCTTCACCTAATGCCGTTGCAATGGCACAAATTGTATCAAAATCCTTCATTTAATATCCTCCGCTTAATATAGTGACAAGTTAAAATGACAAATTATTTATCAATCTAACTTCATAGTTTCTAAAAATTACATTTTTTTATAAATTAAGCTATAACTTACTTTAATAATTAATTTGTCACTTGTCATTTCTTATAATTATTATACCCTAATTTCAATAATATTCATTTTACAAGACTATTTTATATAAGTCAAAGTTATAGCCGTTAAGAATTAAAAGTTTCTATTTAAGAATAATAGATGAAATTTTCACGAAATTTGTGAAAAATAATATTAAAAACTGCATAGCAGCTTCACCTTGTACTCATAACCATTGTCTATTAACTTAAAAAAGGATGCTGCACTTTTGCAACATCCTTTTTTTCTATCTTTTAAGACTAACAACTATTCTTCTAAAAGGTTCTTCTCCCTCGCTATATGTGTTTATATCATTATAGCTTTGTAAGGCTGAGTGAATAATTCTTCTTTCATATGGATTCATTGGTTCTAACTTATAAGGTCTACCAGTCTTTTTAACTTTATATGCTGTTTTTTGTGCTACTCTTTTCAAAGTTTCTTCTCTCTTACTTCTATAATTTTCAGTATCAAGCACAACTTTCTTATAAGGAACATCGTGATTTTTATTCACTACTAAAGAAACTAGATATTGTAACGAATCTAATGTTTCTCCTCTATATCCTATTACTAATCCCATCTTAGGCCCAGATAAGTTAATGAAGATAGTATCATTTTCTTCTCTAACTTCAATATCAGCTGTAACTCCCATAGAATTTAAAACATTTGTTAAGAAGTTTTTACCATCTAAAGCTGGATCCCTTTTTACAGTAACTTTAATTTTAGCAGGCTTAGTTCCTATTAAATTAAATAGTCCCTTACTACCTTCTTCAAGTACTTCAAACTCAACCTTATCCTCTGTTAGATTTAATTCATGTAAAGCATTTTTTAAAGCCTCATCAACAGTTTTACCTGTCATTTCAATAATTTTCATACCCTATTCACCCGCCTAATAAGATTAAACTATTTTTTCTTTTTCTTTGTTGTTATTGTAGTTTTATTTGGTTTTGATGCTAAAGCAGCTGCTTCTTTAGCCTTTTTCTTTTTCATAGCTGGTAAGTAATTTAAGAAATAAGTTTGAACTAATTGAATTACTCCCCCTGCTATCCAATACATAACTAAGATTGGTTGGAAGTTAATTGACATGAATCCCATCATACCAGCCATCATTATGTTCATTGTGCTCATATTCATTCCGCCTTCTTCTGGAGTTGGCATTGATTTACTTAATAGTAAAGATGGAATATATGTGCTTAATGCAGCTAATATTGCTAATAGTATACCTGTCATATTAAATCCACTTGGTTGGAATACATTATTTATCCATAAGAATGATAAATCTGCACCTTGTGTTGGTGTAATACTATAAAATACACGATATAAAGCAAATAATATTGGTAATGGTAATAATGTTGGTAAACAACCGCCAAACATACTTACATTATTTTCTTTCATTAATTTAGAAGTTTCTAATTGTAACTTCTGTGGATCATTTTTATACTTAGCTTGAAGCTTTTTCATTTCTGGTTGAATCTCTTGCATTCTTGCATTCGATCTTGTTGACTTAATGTTTAACGGTAAAATTAATAATCTAATTATTACTGTAAAAATTAAAATTGCTAAAATATAAGAAAGACCTTCTCTTTCTGCTGGTACTCCTAAACTTACAATGAAGTTATGTAGTCCATTAAACATATTTACCATTGCGTTAACTATCGCATCCCACATTTTCTAATAACCTCCTCATTTAACTGGATCATATCCCCCATGTTTGTTAAAAGGATTACAACGTAAAATCCTCTTTATACTTAAATATCCACCTTTGGCCACCCCGTACTTTGTTATAGCCTCTTCTGCATACTGAGAACAGGTTGGTACAAAAATACAACAAGCTGGCCTTGTTGGAGAATAATATTTTCTATACAAATGAATTAACTTTAAAAGTAATCTCTTCATTTTAACGTAGTCCTGCCTTATTAAATAAGCTTATCATAGCATTTTCAACATCTTTAAATTTTTTATCCTTAATAGACGTTCTAGCAACAAATACAAAATCAAATCCTTGTTTTAAATTATCACAATTTAATCTATAGCTTTCGTATATTAATCTTTTGCTTCTGCTTCTAACAACACTATTCCCAACTTTCTTACTAACAGAAATCCCTACCTTATTATATAGGTCTCCATCCGATAACGAATTCTTTCTATTATTAAAAACATATAGAACTAGAAGATTGTTAGCGTAAGATTTACCTCTTCTGTAGACAAGTCTAAATTCTGCATTCTTTCTAATTTTATATATCATAGGTACAACAAAACTCCTTATTTTCCGCTATTTGCAGAAAAAAGGCCACTAAATGCGGCCCTTATGCTGTTAATTTTTTTCTTCCTTTTTGTCTTCTTCTCTTAAGAACTGTTCTACCAGAAGCAGTGCTCATTCTCTTTCTGAATCCATGTTCTTTTTTTCTTTGTCTCTTTTTTGGTTGGTAAGTCATGAACATTCAAATACACCCCCTTTGAGTGAAATTTTATATAGTAAAAACTTTTTACCACTTTAAAAATTTGAGATTTACTTAATATATTATATAGATTTCCCTTTTTACTGTCAATATGAATTAAATTCTAATAATATGTTAATAAAATTATTCACAGTTTATTTTTTGTGGATAACTTATTGATAATTTACATTTATGTGTGCTATTATAGAATTAAGTGTGAATAAGTTTGTGAATAACCCTACTTATCCACAACTGTGGATTATTTTGTGTATAACTTGTTCATTTTTTCTGAATAACTACACGATACGTATATATTATTATCACATTTATCCTAATTATTCATTGTTAATATTGTTCATATTTACATATAACATACTTGTGGATAATTTTCTTGTTATATACTTATATACATAATTATCTACATGTTAATATTTTTTATCAAGTTATTAACATAATCCCTTTAGTGTTAATAACTATGTTATTATATTGTTAATAACTTTTTTAAAATTTATTTTTGGAGGAAACAAAATGGAGACTGAGTTAAAAGGATTATGGGAAAAAACATTAAATATAATAAAAAGTGAAATGTCTGAGGTCAGCTTTAATACATGGATTAAAAGTTGCGAACCTATATCTATTTCTTCAAACACTATCAAAATCAGTGTTCCTAATTCCTTCACTCAGGATATATTAGAGAAAAGATATAAAGATCTAGTTATTAATTCAATTGAAGCTGCATGCTCAAAACTATATAAAATTGAATTTTTAATTGCATCTGAAATTCAGGATATAGAGGAAGTTCCTGAAAAGAAAAAAGCTTCAAATAATAAAGACACTATGTCAGTTACAGTAAATGATGAAATGTCTAGCACATTAAACCCAAAATATACTTTCGCTTCTTTTGTCATTGGCAATAGTAATAGATTTGCTCATGCTGCATCATTAGCAGTTGCTGAATCTCCAGCTCAAGCATACAATCCTTTATTTATTTATGGAGGAGTTGGTCTTGGAAAAACTCACTTAATGCACGCAATAGGGCATTATATACTTCAAAATAACCCAAATGCAAAAGTTGTTTATGTATCATCAGAAAAATTTACAAATGAACTTATCAATGCAATTAAGGATGATAAAAATGAAGAATTCAGAAATAAATACAGAAATGTAGATGTACTTTTAATAGATGATATTCAATTTATTGCTGGTAAGGAAAGAACTCAAGAGGAATTCTTCCATACATTCAATACATTACATGAAGCGAATAAACAAATAATCCTATCATCTGATAGACCACCAAAAGAAATTCCTACATTAGAAGACAGATTAAGATCTAGATTCGAATGGGGACTAATAGCAGATATCCAAGCGCCAGATTTTGAAACGCGTATGGCTATCTTAAAGAAAAAAGCAGATGTAGAAAAGCTAGATGTTCCTAATGAAGTTATGGTATATATAGCTACAAAAATTAAATCTAATATTAGAGAATTAGAAGGAGCATTAATAAGAATAGTTGCTTATTCTTCATTAACTAATAGAGATATTACTGTAGATTTAGCAAGTGAAGCCTTAAAAGATATTATCTCTAATAAACAAAATAAGAATATAACTATAGACATAATACAAGATGTAGTCGCTGCTTATTTTAATCTTAGAGTAGAGGATTTAAAATCTCAAAGAAGAACAAGAAACGTTGCATATCCAAGACAAATTGCAATGTATTTAAGTAGAAAATTAACTGATATGTCTTTACCTAAAATAGGTGAAGAATTCGGAGGACGTGACCATACTACAGTTATTCATGCTTATGAGAAAATTTCTGAAAGCTTGAATAATGATGAAAGCCTACAACACACTATAAATGATATAACGAAGAAGCTAACTCAAAAATAACTAACAACTGTACATAATAAATAGTGAATAGGCTGTGGATAAAATCTTAGTACACTTTTGTATGTTAACAATGTGGATAACGTAGTGAAATTTTTAATTACTTATCCACAGTATTTTTTTTATAAAATTTATTGAAAAATCAGGGGTTGAAGTACTTATCCACATATCAACAGCCCCTACTACTATTATTATTATATAAATTTTATATTTATCTATATATTTATTTATAAATGCTTGTGAATAACTAAGGAGGTATATTATGAACATCATCTGTTCTAAACAAAAATTACAGGAAGGTATTTCTATAGTAACTAAAGCTATAACAGGAAAAACTACTATGCCTGTATTAGAAGGTATTTACATAGAAGCTACTAAAACTGGTTTAACACTTATTGGATCTGATATGGATGTAAGTATAGAAACTAAAGTTGAAGCTGATGTTTTACAAGAAGGAAAAATAGTAATAGATGCTAAGATTTTTTCTGAAATTATAAGAAAATTACCTAATTCAGATGTAAAAATAGAGGTAGTTGAAAATGATAGAATACAAATAGCATGTGAAAAATCTTTATTTAATGTTGTATTTATGAACCAAGCTGATTATCCAGCATTACCAACAATCAATGAAGATATAACAGTTGAAGTTCCTCAAAATATATTAAAAAATATGATTAAAGGAACATCATTTGCTATTGCTCAAGATGAAGCTAGACCAATATTACAAGGTATACTTTTCGAAGTTAAAGATAAACATCTTAATTTAGTAGCCTTAGATGGTTACAGATTAGCAGTAAGAACTGAATTATTAAATATTGATGATAGTATCGAAGTAGTTATTCCAGGTAAAACATTTAACGAAGTTGCTAAAATACTTGAAGATAACAATGATATAGTACAAATAACATTTACTAATAATCATATATTATTTAACTTAAATAATACTAAGATAATTTCAAGATTATTAGATGGTAAATTTGTTAATTATGCATCTTTATTACCACCTGAATATAAACTACTTGTTAATGTTAATAAACAAGAATTCCAAAATGGGTTAGAAAGAGCATCTTTAATGGCTAAGGATGGAAATAGTAATTTAATAAAATTAGATATTCAAGATGAGAGTGTTATAATTAGTTCTAATTCTCAATTGGGAAAAGTTAGGGAAGAAGTTGCAATAAATCTGCAAGGTGAAGGAATAGAAATTGCATTTAATTCAAGATATATCCTAGATGTATTAAAGACTATGGAAGATGAAAATGTAATTTTAGAAATGTCATCAGCAGTTAGTCCATGTGTTATTAGAGGAAGTGAAACTAATAATGCTAAATATTTAGTCTTACCAGTTAGACTAGTTAGATAGGAGGAACCTGTATAAACTATGCATATTAATACAGGGAAATGGAAATGGTAGAAGTTAAAATTAATACAGAATTTATAAAATTAGATTCGTTTTTAAAGTTTTGTGGGGCAGCATCATTAGGATCAGAGGCTAAAATGTATATTTTAGACGAATTAGTTTCTGTTAATGGAGAAATATGCACGCAAAGAGGAAAAAAATTATATGTAGGTGACGTAGTAGAGTTTAATGGAGAAGCCTATAAAGTGGTCTAATTATCAATAAATTCCCATTTTATCACTTTTATAGCTCTAATATGTTATAATTATGGGTGTTTAAAAATGTTTATAAAAAAATTACAAATGCTTAATTATAGAAATTATGAAGCTTTAAATATAGATTTAGGACCAAACGTGAATGTTTTTATGGGAGATAACGCTCAAGGCAAAACTAATATCCTCGAGGGGATTTATTATTGCGCTTTTGCAAAATCTCATAGAACATCTAGAGATAAAGAATTAATCAATTGGAAGTCTGAAAATGCTTTTTTAAGCGTAACTGTAGGCAGAGAGAGATTAGATAAAAGAATAGATATAAGTATCCTTAAAGATGGGAAAAAGGCTATAAGGATAAATAAAATAAAGATAAACAAAATTGGAGAACTATTTGGTAACTTTAATGTTGTTATGTTCTCGCCGGAGGATTTAAAGATAATTAAAGATTCGCCAGGAGTTAGAAGAAAATTTATAGATATGGAGTTATGTCAACTAGATTCTAAATATTATTATAATTTAGTTCAGTATAACAAAGTTCTTAATGAGAGAAACACTGTATTAAAAAATAGATCTATAAACAAAGATATTTTAGATATATATGATATGCAATTGGTTGAATTTGGATATAATATAGTTATGCAGAGAATTAATTATATAAATAAATTAAACCAATATTCAAAACAGATACACAATGATATAACATCTGGTAAAGAAAATATAGAATTTAAATATGTAAGTACTATTAGAAATCTAGAAAATATCAAAGAAAGCTTTTATTCTCAGCTTGAGAAAAATAGAAGTAAGGATATCGATAAAGGGCTTACATCAGTTGGACCTCATAGAGATGATTTTATGGTTTTCATAAATGAGATTGATACTAAAAGCTATGGTTCACAGGGACAGCAAAGAACTGCTGTATTAACTATAAAATTTTCATCTTTAAAAATAATTAAAGAATTAACAGGTGAATATCCGGTTTTATTACTTGATGATGTACTATCTGAGCTAGATTTTAGTAGAAAGAGATATATTTTAAGTACCATTGGGGAAATTCAAACCATAATTACTTGCACGGGGATAGAAGACTTATATGAATACTTAGATGATAAATCTAAAGTTTTTAAAGTAAAGGATGGTGCAATCCTAAACTAGGAGGAGGAACTATTATGTTTTTACATTTAGGAGAAAACGTAGTTGTACCAATAAAAGATGTGATTGGTATTTTTGATATTGAGACATCTATGTATAGTTCAGATACAATATCTTTTTTAAGAATGGCTGAAGAAGATGGATTTGTTGAAAGAATCACAAAGGAAGCGCCAAAGTCGTTTGTGATTGCAGAAGTTAATAAAATGAGTAAGGTATATTTATCACCTATATCATCTTCTACTTTAACAAAGAGAACAAATATTGATTATAATACTTAAGTCCAATATTTAGCCTTCACACGTAATAAAAATTAGTATTTTAGGAGGAATTTATGTTGGAAGAAAATAAACAAAGCTATGATGAAAGTCAGATACAGGTCTTAGAAGGTTTAGAAGCCGTTAGAAAAAGACCTGGTATGTACATAGGAAGTACTAGTTCTAGAGGTCTTCATCATTTAGTATACGAAATAGTAGATAACAGTATTGATGAAGCTCTAGCAGGTTTTTGTAAGAATATCGAAGTAATTATAAACGAAGATAATTCAATAACTGTAATTGATGATGGTAGAGGTATGCCAGTTGGAATACATCCAAAGATGGGTAAATCTACAGTAGAAGTTATTATGACAGTACTACATGCCGGCGGTAAGTTCGGAGGCGGAGGATACAAGGTGTCTGGTGGTCTTCACGGTGTTGGTGCTTCTGTAGTTAATGCATTATCTGAGTATTGTGAAGTTACTGTTACAAGAGAAGGTAAGGTATGGCAACAAAAATATTCTAGAGGTAATGTTTTATGTGAAGTAACAGAAATTGCTGAAGCAGATGAATCTTTACATGGAACAAAGGTTATTTTTAAGCCAGACCATGAAATCTTTGAAGAAACAGAATATGACTTTGATATATTAGCACATAGATTAAGAGAGTTAGCATTCTTAAATAAAGGAATAGCTATAACATTAATAGATAAAAGAGAAAACGGGCAAGAGGAATCATATCACTATGAAGGTGGTATTAAAGAATTTGTTTCTTACCTAAACAGAAATAAAGAAGTATTACATCCAGAACCTATTTATGTTGAGGGTGAAAAAGATGGTATTATTGCAGAAATATCACTTCAATACAATGATGGATATAATGAAAATCTTTATTCTTTTGCCAATAACATAGATACAATTGAAGGTGGAACTCACCTTTCAGGATTTAAGACTGCGTTAACTAGAGCGATAAATGATTACGCAAAAAGATTTGGACATATAAAAGAAAATGATAAGAACCTTTCTGGTGATGATGCTAGAGAAGGACTTACAGCTGTTATTTCTGTAAAAATATCTGAACCTCAATTTGAAGGACAGACAAAGACGAAACTTGGTAACTCTGAAGTTAGAGGAGTAGTTGATTCTATAGTTGGAGAAGGTGTAAGTACATTCTTAGAAGAAAATCCAGCAGTAGGTAAAATTATAATAGATAAAGCTTTAATGGCTGCAAGAGCAAGAGATGCAGCAAGAAAGGCTAGAGAACTTACTAGAAAATCAGTGCTTGAAAGATCTACGCTTCCAGGTAAACTAGCAGATTGTTCATCTAAAGATCCTGCAGAGTGTGAAATCTATATAGTCGAAGGGGATTCAGCGGGAGGATCTGCAAAACAAGGTAGAAATAGAAAGTTCCAAGCTATATTACCTTTAAGAGGTAAAATACTAAACGTTGAAAAACAAAGATTAGATAGAATTCTTAATTCAGATACTATAAGAGCTATGATTACTGCTTTTGGTGCTGGAATAGGAAAAGACTTCGATGAAGAAAAACTAAGATATAATAGAATAATAATCATGACCGATGCCGATGTTGATGGTGCTCATATAAGAACTCTATTATTAACATTCTTCTTTAGATATATGAGACCTCTTATAGACGGTGGACACGTATATATTGCTCAACCACCACTTTATAAAGTTAGTAAGGGTAAGAGAGAAGAATATGCTTATTCCGATGAAGAACTAGATAAAATACTAGAAGAGTTTGGTGGAAAAGATAGTTCTATTAATATCCAAAGATACAAAGGTCTTGGAGAAATGAACGCTTCTCAATTATGGGATACAACTATGGACCCAGAACATAGAATACTTTTAAAGGCTACTATTGAGGATGCAATTGCAGCTGATGAAATATTTACTATCTTAATGGGAGACAAAGTTGAGCCAAGAAGAGATTTCATACAAAAGAATGCGAAGAAAGTAAGCAATTTAGATATTTAGTACTTGTTTTTTAGTACTATTATGAGGTGAGTACATGAACTTAAACGAGGGAAAATTTATACATGTAGATATAAATAAAGAAATGAAAAAGTGCTACATCGATTACGCAATGAGCGTAATCGTTGGTCGTGCACTTCCAGATGTAAGAGATGGACTTAAGCCAGTGCATAGAAGAATTCTTTATGCAATGCAAGAACTAGGATTAGAACCAAACAAAGGTTACAGAAAATGTGCCAGAATAGTTGGGGAAGTTTTAGGTAAGTACCATCCACATGGTGATTCATCTGTATATGATGCATTAGTAAGAATGGCTCAAGATTTCTCAATGAGATACATGCTTGTAGACGGACACGGAAACTTTGGTTCTGTAGATGGAGATAGTGCAGCGGCAATGAGATATACAGAAGCAAAGATGAATAAAATCGCAGTAGAAATGCTTAGAGATATTAATAAGAATACTGTAGATTTTATGCCAAACTTTGATGGTGAAGAACAAGAACCAGTAGTATTACCTTCAAGATATCCAAACCTTTTAGTTAATGGATCATCAGGTATAGCTGTTGGTATGGCAACAAATATTCCTCCTCATAATTTAGGAGAAATAATTGATGGAACAGTAATGCTAATAGATAATCCAGAATCTACAGGATTAGAACTTATGACTTGTATCAAAGGACCTGACTTCCCAACTGGTGGAATAATAATGGGTAAAGCAGGTATAAGAGCAGCTTATGAAACTGGTAAAGGTAAAATAGTTGTAAGAGCTAAGACTGACATTGAAGAGGAAAATGGAAGACACAGAATAGTAGTTACTGAAATTCCTTATCAAGTTAACAAAGCAAAGCTAATAGAAAATATTGCTGATTTAGTTAAGGATAAAAAGATAGTTGGAATATCTGACTTAAGAGATGAATCTGATAGAGAAGGTATGAGAATAGTTATAGAATTAAAGAGAGATGCAAATCCAAGTGTAGTTCTAAACCTATTATTCAAACATACTAAAATGCAAGATACTTTTGGGGTAATAATGTTAGCATTAGTTAATAATGAACCTCAAGTATTAAATTTAAAGCAAATATTAAGCAATTATATAGAATTCCAAAAAGAAGTTGTAACAAGAAGAACTGTATTTGAACTTGAGAAAGCACAAGCGAGAGCACACATTCTTGAAGGTTTAAGAATTGCTTTAGATAATATTGATGAAGTTATAAGCATAATTAGAGGTTCAAAAACTGGTGAAATAGCTAAAAATACTTTAATCGAAAGATTTGGATTATCAGAAAAGCAAGCTTTAGCAATCTTAGAAATGAGATTAAGAAGATTAACTGGTTTAGAAAGAGATAAAATAGAAGAAGAGTATGCTGAGCTAATGAAGCTTATAGATTATTTAAATTCAATCCTTGCTAGTGAAGAAAAATTATTAGGTGTAATTAAGGATGAATTATTAGAAATTAAGGCTAGATATAGTGATGAAAGAAGAACTCAAATAGAAAAAGTAGTTAATGATATTGATATCGAAGACTTAATTCAAGAAGAGGAAACAGTTATTACTTTAACTCACTCTGGATATATTAAGAGAATATCAGCTGATACTTATTCAGCTCAAAGAAGAGGGGGAAGAGGAATACAAGCAATGTCTACTAAAGAAGATGACTTTGTAGAGCATGTACTTGTTACATCAACTCACTCAGATGTATTATTCTTTACTAATAGAGGTAGAGTGTATAAGAAGAGAGCATATGAGATACCTGATGCTGGAAGAACAGCTAAGGGTATAAACATAATAAATCTTATACAAATTGAGCAAGATGAAAGAATTGAAACTGTATTAACTGTAAGGGATAATATAGTGGATGGATATCTATTCATGGCTACTAAGAAAGGTCTTGTTAAGAAGACTCCATTATCTGAATTTAAGAATTTAAGAAAAAGTGGACTTATAGCTATTAACTTAAGAGAAGGAGATGAACTTCTTAAGGTTAAGGTAACAAGAGGAGATGCAGATATAATAATAGTTTCTCAAGATGGTAATGCAATTAAGTTTAATGAAACAGATGTAAGACCAATGGGAAGAACTGCATCAGGTGTTAAGTCTATGAATTTAAGAGATGAAGATGTGGCAGTTTGTATGGATATAGCTTCTGATGAAGAAGAATTACTAGTAATAAGTGAAAATGGGTATGGTAAGAGAACTCCATTAACAGAATATAAGAGACAAAATAGAGGTGGAGTTGGACTTATAACTTATAAGATAAGCGATAAAACTGGTAAAGTAGTTGGAGCAACTGTATGTAAAGAAGAAGATGAATTAATGCTTATAAATACAAGTGGTGTTGCTATAAGAATTAATGTATCAGATATATCAATAACAAGTAGAGCTACAATGGGTGTTAGATTAATGAGAACTGGTGAAGAAGAATCAATAGTTGCTATTGCTAAAATTTCTAATACTGGTGAAGAAGAAAAAGATGAGCAACTTACTATAGATAATATAGCAGGTAATGAAGTTGCTGTAGAAGTAAAAGATAATAGTTTAGATAGATTATTAGAAGAAGCTGAAAAAGAAGAATAAAATATAGATTAAAATGGAATCCTATAAAATATGGGGTTCCATTTTTATTAAAAAACAAAAATCCTATAAATGATTTAAGATAAAAAAACGAATATATATAACTAAATAGGTGAATTTCTTAGGAAATAAGGTAGATATACAGGCAGAATTATAATAATAATGATAAAAAAGATAATACTCTTATCCTGGTGTATCAATAATAGAAAAATATAGAAAAATAAAGAAAATAGAAGTAATATTATTATAATTTTATAAAATGAACGTAAATAAACAAAATAAAGAGTATATCAGATGGTAAGATAAATCTCGTCGCTGAGGTAACGATGTGAAAAAAACTTTGAAAAAAGTTGTTGACATAAAGTTAAGTAAGTGATAAGATAAGAAAGTCGCTTGAAGCGATAACAAATATGGTCTTTGAAAATTGAACAGAATATAGTTAAAATAAATCCAGCAATTCTTTTGAGAGTTTTTAAATTATTAAAGACTCAAAGTAATTTGAGCAACAGATTAAACTTTTTATTGAGAGTTTGATCCTGGCTCAGGACGAACGCTGGCGGCATGCCTAACACATGCAAGTCGAGCGAGTTGATCCCTTCGGGGTGAAGCTAGC
>NZ_JACOOP010000015.1:0-69956 GCF_014287725.1 Clostridium sp. NSJ-49
ATCAATTTTATTGTAGGTTTGTTTACCATACAATAAAAAATTCAAACTTATATAATTTTCAAAGAGCGAGCAATTCTATGAAAAATCAAGCTATTTTTTCATATCAACTTAACAGATTCCTAATTTTTTTTAATTAAATTATATTTTACCATAAAAAATTAAAATATTAAATTCTAATAAATAATAGTTTACACAATTATATAATTAATCGTTTTTTTTATTTAATGATAATGATATAACTGATTATGGAAATTATATAGAAGTAAGAAATATGAATACAAATGATGAAATTAATTATGATTCAGGAGTAATAAAAATAAAAAATTCTAAGGATAAGCTATATTATGAAGGTATTATGGAAAATGCAGAAATACCATGGAATATAAATATTACTTATAAGATGGATGGAAAAGAGTATTCAGCAGAAGAAATTGCAGGAATGAGTGGGAAGCTTACGATAGAAATTAACATTACAGAAAATACTAAAGCAAAAGAAGGATTTTTTGAAAGTTATGCATTACAATCTACAGTTAAGTTAGATACAAATATATGCAAAAATATTGTAAGTGAAGGTGCTACAGTAGCTAATGCTGGTGATTTAAAACAGCTTACTTACACAGTGATGCCAGGCAAAGAAAAAGATATTAAAATATCAGCAGATGTAACTGATTTCGAAATGGATGGTATTGATATAAATGGGATTAAATTAAATCTTGGTATTAGTAGGATAATGTTGATACTAGCAACCTTTCAGATAAGATAACAGAATTACAAGATGCAGTAAGCGAATTAGATAATGGCGCTAAGGATCTAAATGACGGAGCAGAAACCCTTAATAGTGGAGCAGGGAAATTAAATGATGGAATAAATACAATTAATGAAGCTTTAAATACTTTAAATGGAAAATCATCTTCATTAACAAATGGTTCTTCTGAAGTAAAAATTGCCTTAGAAACTATAGATTCAGCTTTAAGTGGAGTTACTATTTCTTCTGGTGAGATTACAAAATTAAGCGATGCTTCTGCACAAATAAAAAATGGAATAGCTATGCTTGTAGGAGGACTTCAGTCTATAGATGGATCAATAGACACATACTATGGAGCATTATCACAAAATGGATTAACAGATATAAATGATTTTATAAATAGCCATAATAATGCTATTGCTGCTTTAAGAATAACAGATACACAAAGAAATCTTTATAGTGCTTATGTAAATGGAGGAATAGAGGGAGTACAAGCTAGCCTTGGTCAACTAGTAGCTGCAGGTGATGCAGAAGCAGTAGCTTTATTTAATCAATATGCTTCAGGAGATACTAATGCAGTAGTTAATTACGTTACAACTGCAGGAAAACTTATATCAGTTGAAGCACTTTTAAGTGCAGATGTTGCTTATATACAAGGAAGCCAAGCTTTAATAGGTGGAATAGATTCAGCTTTAGACAGTGAAAGCGGAGAGCTTATGACAGGAGCAACTGCATTACAACAAAACTATGAAGTATTTGATGCAAGCATACAAAACCTTGTATCATCATTAGGAAATCTATTAGTAAATATGAATGATTTAAAGAATGGAATAAATATGCTTACTGAAAATTACAGCACATTAGATTCTGGAATTAATGAATACACAAATGCTGTAAATAGTATAACTATGGGATAGAATCAAATATGCAATGGAGCACTTGATTTAGTAAATGGAACATCAGAACTTTATAATGGAACAAAGACTATGGCAGAAGGAACAGGAGAATTTTCTAAAGAAACAAGTGGATTACAAGATGAAGTGGATGAACAAATTGATTCTATGCTAGAAAAGTTCACAGGCTCAGATTCAGAAGTCGTATCATTTGTATCAGAAAAAAATACTAATGTTGAGTCAGTGCAATTTGTAATAAAGACAACAGGAGTAGAAAAAGCTACTGTTACAGAAGAGAAAATTCAAGTAGAAGAAAATCTTAATATGTTACAAAAATTCTTAAGATTATTTAAATTATACTAATTAAAAATTAAAGGGAATTTATAAATTATAAGTGCTAATAGATAATTATAATAAAATATCTATTGGCACTTTATTTATTATAGGTATGCAAGTATACTTATAGTTTTTGTATCTATTATTTCACCGGATTTTACCATTGCCTTTACTTCATCTAAAGAAAAAGTTTTAATTGATGTAAACTCATCTTCATCACAGCATTTTGTACCTAATGATAAGTTTTCGGCTTTATATAAGTGAATAATTTCATCGCAGAAACCAGGGGCTGTAGCTATAGAACCAAGATATGTAATAGAGCCAGCTTTATAGCCTGTTTCTTCTTCTAATTCTCTATATGCACAATTTAAAGGATCTTCGTTTTTATCAAGTTTTCCAGCAGGAATTTCTAGTATAGTTTTTTCTAATGGTTTTCTAAATTGTTCAACTAATAAAACAGTTTCTTTATCTAAAAACGGAATTATAGCACATGCACCTGGATGTTTAATAATATCTCTATTAGATGTTTTTCCGTTAGGTAATTCAACTTCAATATTATTTATTTCTAGATAATTTCCTGTATATATGTGAGTTTCTTTGATAGTCTTTTCATGAAATTTCATAATAGCCTCCAAAAATTTTTGTTAAAAATATTATATCAAAACTAAGATTTTAATATTACAAAATAATATAATTCACTATGAAAATAAAGAAAAAAATTATTTTTAATTAACCGATAAAAGAGGATATCAGTATGTTTGAGATGTATTGGAAATAAATAAAATAAATTTTAAAATTATATTTGTTGTAATAGATAAGAAAGTGTGTTACTATTAATGAGTAGCGTAAATGCTAACAATAAGAGTTAATTCAGGTAAATAGTTTCTCGTAAATTAGAGATTATTATATCGATTTAAATTCTTTAAATTTAGGAGGAACAAATATGACAGATAAGACTTTAACATGCAGAGATTGCGGAGCTGAATTCGTATTTACAGTAGGAGAACAAGAATTCTACAAAGAAAAAGGATTCACTAACGAGCCAACAAGATGCATACCTTGCAGAAGAGCAAAGAAAGAACAAAACAACAGAAGATAGTTTTGAATTTATAAGGTTGTAGTTTTAACTACAACCTTTTTTGTATATTATTTTTTACCTTTTCTAAAATCTAGAGGTGTTTTTCCATGAGTCTTTTTAAACATTTTTATAAAATTACTGCTATAATTATATCCAATCATTTTTGAAATTTCATCAATACTTAATTCTGTTGTAGATAATAAATTTTCTGCCATTGTCATTCTTATGGAATTAGTATATTGGCTAATAGACATATGGTATTTAGCTGAAAATCCAGCCTTTAGTTTCTGCTCATTTAGAAATACTCTCTTGCTTAAGCTTTTGATAGTTGGAGGATTACAAGCTTCCTTTGTCAAAATATCATAAGCTTCTTTTATTGCATTAGCGTCTGAAGCTGTTAATGTGATATATCTATCTTTTCCTATTTTAATTTCTCCGTAATTTAATTGATTAGTAAAGGCATTATTAGGAGATGAATTAATTTCATCATTAATCAATGAAATAGATTCTAAAATTTTACTTTCTAAATATATAGGGGTTAAACGCTCAACTTCAGCTAAACTCCTTAAATGCTGTATAATTGAGGCTATTTCAAGAGGAAGATAGTTGTAGGTATAGTTGGTTATAAAATAATCAAAATCTATGATATTTTTAAAATTTGGCTTTATTACTTCATCAAAATATTTTTTATGAATTGTTATTTCTGCGCCATGAAAATGTTGTCCTTTACTCCAAACTTGATTTCCTTTAAGTGTTTTTTCAACTACGAAAAAGGATGATGGGCTAAAAGAAGAAACTGGATTATTTTCTATTTTAAATTTAGTTTCTCCAGTATAAACCGTGCCAAAACGCATTAATTCTTCTTCATGGTCAAAGGAGAGAGAAAAATCTGATGGAATTGTATAATCACCAACTCCAAAATCATAATAATCTTCTCGGCTATATTTAATAAAATATCCTAGTTCTGGTCTAGATTCATTCTTATATATAATGCAATTTTCTTTAGGATATGGGCTAAAAGTCATTTTGTCTAAAACTCTGCTTTGAAATTCCTTAGTTGTTTTACAAATCGAAATCATAGATTATCAATCCTTTATATAAATTGTATAAGTTATATAATTTTTAACTTTTTAAATATTATAAACATAATGGTATTTAACAGGCAAATAAAATTATTTAGTATTTCTTGAAGATGCCATTATTTATGTATATTTGGGAATAATAGTAGTAATTAATCAGATTTACGATAAAAAATACATATTTACTTTATAAATTAGTATGATACAAAAATAATTATAATAGATGATAAAATTATTAAATTGGGTGCAACAGTTGAAATTGAGAATGAATCTCATATACAATCATCTCAGACGAAAGAGAAATAAAAAGTTAGACTTAAATATATACGGAGGTAAATTATGAAAAAGAATTTATTAAAGACGTTAGTAGTTTCTTGTGTTACAGCTTTAATGTTCATGGGATGTGGAGCTAAAACAGAAGATGGAGCTAATAACGTATCAGAAAATACTGTAACAGTTACAGATGTAAGAGGAGAAGTAGAAATACCAGCAGATCCTCAAAGAATAGTAGACTTAAGCGGAAACAGTGATATTTTATCAATTTTAGGATATAAGGTTATAGGAACTGCAAATAGTGATGCTTATGATTATACTAAATTCCCAGCATACTTAGAAGAAACATTAAAAGGTGCAGAGATTTTAGGTTACAGCATGCAAGATACTATGGACGTAGAAGCAGTTATGAACTTAAACCCAGACTTAATAGTTATATCAACAGTTCAAGAGAAGATGTATGACCAATTAAGTGAGATTGCTCCAACAGTTATGATTCAATTAGAAGCTTTAAACTGGAAAGATGATGTTAAAGCTTTAGCAGAAGTATTCAATAAAGAAGATGTTGCAAATGAATGGATAGCAAATTATGAAACTAAAGCTAAGGAAGCTGGAGATAAGATTAAAGCAGAATACGGTGAAGATACAACTTATCTTTCATTCTTAGCAAGTGGTGGACAATTCTTTATCTTTGATGGTGCAGGTTTTGGTGATGTATTATACAACGATATGGGACTTGCAAAACCAGAAGGAATGCCAGAACAAACTGATATAAGCTTACCAGTTGTAACTTATGAAGGATTAGCATCAATCAAAGCTGATTATATATTCTTAATAGCAACTGCTGAAGATTTAGCTCAGCTTGAATCAAATGCAATATGGAACAGCTTACCTGCAGTTAAAGAAGGTCATGTAGTAGTATTAGATTCATCACCATACTTTAACCAAGGATATAGCTCAATCGGAAGAGAATTATTAGTAGATGAAATAGGTGAAATGTTAAATGGAACAAAGTAAGAAGCGTACAATAATCTTTGTGATTTGTAGTTTGTTACTTTTAGTAGGAGGACTGGTTCTGGCTGTAAGGCTAGGATCCGTCCATATTACTTTTACGGACATTTTTGATAGTATCTTTAATTATAGTGAAACTTTAGAAAAAATGCTTGTTAGAGATGTACGTATTCCAAGAGCTCTTTCTGTATTATTAACAGGAGGGATACTAGGAGTAACAGGTGCTATGATTCAAGGAGTTACAAGAAACCCAATAGCTGAACCATCAATATTAGGGGTTAGCCAAGGAGCAACTTTAGTAATAGCTATTTTTTATGCAGCAGGTATTGCAATAACTACAACTAATGTAATGATAGCTTCTTTTATAGGAGCACTTATAACTGGAATTATAGTCTTAGGATTTATATCAAAAAAAGCCAATAATAATTCTATTGCAAAAATACTTTTAGCAGGAACAGCTATGAGTACCTTTTTTATTTCATTAACTACAGTTATAGGACTTTTATCAAACCAATCTCAAATGATAGGTTTCTGGGGGTCTGGAGGATTCAGAAATGCTAGTTGGGCAGATTTTAGATTAGTATTTTTTGTAGGAATTATAGGTCTTATTATAGCTTGTGTTTTATCACCAAAGATAAATATTTTAAATCTTGGTGACGATGTAGCTATTGGTCTTGGTCAAAATCCAGAGAAAATAAGGTTTATGACTCTTATGGTTATGATACCAATGTGTGCGGCAGCAGTAGCAGTAGGTAAAAATATAGCCTTTGTTGGACTTATAGTTCCACAGATAGTTAGAAAATTATTAGGTGAAGATTATAGAAGAAATATTCCATGTTCATTTTTACTTGGAGCAGTTCTTTTAACTTATGCAGATATTGCAGCTAGAATGTTATTTAATCCGTATGAAACTCCAATTGGAGTATTTACAGCATTAATTGGAATACCATTTTTCATAGCAATAGCTAGAAAGGAGAGGGGATAATGAAAAAAAGAAAATACAAAATAACTTTATTAATTTTATTAGCGTTATTAGTTATCTCCTTTGCAGTTACATTATGCTGGGGTACATATAAGGTTTCACCATTAGAGGTTATAAATACTCTTCTTGGAAATGGAACTAAGCTTCAAAATACAGCTATATTAAGTATAAGACTGCCTAGAATGTTAGTAGGAATATCAGTAGCAGTTGCATTATCAACAGCAGGAGCAATACTTCAAACTATAACTAAGAATGATTTAGCAGATACAGGGATAATAGGTATAAATGCAGGAGCATCAGTAGCAGCAATATTATTTATCACTTATCAAACTGCTAATTATTATAGTGAGCTTGGAGGACTTTCAATATTTGTATTACCTATTATGGCAGTAATAGGGGCAGGTATTGCAGCCTTTATGATATATATGTTATCAAGCAGAAAAGGAATAAGACCAAAAAGACTTTTATTAATAGGTATTGGATTAAATGCAGGACTTAATGCTTTTATAACTTTCTTTACTTTTAGAGGTGGAGTTGGAGATTATAATAAGGTATTAGTATGGACATCAGGAAGTCTTTGGGGTTCAGGATGGAGCTATGCAAAAGTAATAATCCCAATAGTACTTTTAATGTTTGTAGTAGTTTTACTAAACCATAAAAAATTAGATGTTTTAAATCTTTCAGATGAGATTGGGATATCTTTAGGATTAAACTTAGAAAAAGAAAGAAAGAAGTTTTTAAGCTTTGCAGTTATTTTAGCAGGAGTAGCAACAGCCTTTGCAGGAAATATTGGATTTTTAGGACTTATATCTCCTCATATTGCAAAGAAGTTAGTTGGGACTTATCATAAGAATTTCGTTGTAATTTCAGCGGTGATAAGCGTTATAATAATTCTTCTTGCTGATGCGGTTTCAAGAAATTTATTTTCTCCAATTGAAATTCCAGTGGGAATAACAGTGTCAATATTTGGAGTACCATATTTTATTTATTTAATGATGAAGGAGAAATAATTATGGAAGCTATTAGTGTAAAGAATTTAACAGTATCTTATGAAAATAATACTATAATTCAAGATATGGATTTATCTATACCAAAGGGAAAGATAAGTATAATAATTGGAGCAAATGGATGCGGAAAATCAACACTCCTAAAAACTATATCAAGAATTAATAAGCCTAAAGCAGGTGATATTTTCATAAATAATAAAAATATAAAAAAGGTTAAGGAAAAGGATATAGCAAAAGAAGTTGCATTTCTTCCTCAAGGACCAGTTTGTCCAAGCGGTCTTACAGTAAGAGAACTTGTAGCCTTTGGAAGATTCCCTCATCAAAAAATGATAGGTGGACTTAATAGCCATGATAAAGAAGTTATTGACTGGGCAATAAAAGAAACTGGACTTAGTGAATTTGCAGATAGAGAAGTTGAAAATTTATCAGGTGGACAGAGACAAAGAGCTTGGATAGCTATGACTCTTGCTCAAGAAACAGAGATTATAATGCTTGATGAACCTACAACTTATTTAGATATGTCTTATCAGCTTGAGGTTTTAGAAGTGCTTCAAAAGCTTAATAAAGAAAAAAAGATTACAGTAGTCATAGTTCTTCATGAGCTTAACAATGCTTGTAGATTTGCAGATAACATAATAGGTCTTAAAAAAGGAAAGATTGTTTGCCAAGGAAGACCTTTAGAAGTTATTAATAAAGAAAACTTGAAAAAGATTTACGGTATAGATGCAAAACTTACAGAAAGTGAAAATAAAGAATACCCAATATGCGTAGATTATGAACTTTTTAGGGGGATAAATGAAAAATAAAAACTTTATAATTATAGTACTAGGGCAGATTATATCTCTCTTTGGTAATGCTATTCAAAGATTTAGTATGTCCTTATACTTGTTAGAATTTACAGGAAGTACAGCTGCTTTTTCTAGGATATTAGCTATATCAACTATACCCTATATCTTATGTGCACCTATTGCTGGAAGACTTTCAGACAATGTAAATAGGAAAAAGATAATGGTATACTTAGATTTTTTCTGCTCAGTATTGATTGGAGGATATGCCTTTATATTACTTAGAGGAAGAGATAGCGAACTTATAGTTGGAACAGTTATGTTTATACTATCAATCTGCTATACATTATATGGACCAGCAGTAACTTCTTCAATTCCTCAAATTGTAGAAGAGGAAAAGCTAACTTCAGCAAATGGGATAATAAATCAAGTAAGTTCAATAGTAAATTTTGTAGGCCCTATATTGGCAGGGTTACTTTATGGATTTGTTGGGATAAAGCTTATAGTAATAATAAATGCAGTAAGTTTCTTAGCATCAGCAGTAATGGAATTATTCTTAGATATACCAGATGTAGTTAAAGTTGAAGAAGTAGCTTGCGATAAAGATGATAAAGTAATATCTATGGATTTTGTAAAAAAATCATTTGTGGATATGAAAAATAGCTTTATTTACTTAAAGAAAGAAAAGAAAATCATATTAGGAATTATAGCTTCTTATGCATTTTGTAATATTTTCTTAGTGCCAATATTATCAATAGTTGCACCATATTTTATAAATATATTATTAGGACTTTCATCACAGGTTTATGGAATAGTAGAAGGACTGTGTGTGTTAGGTATGATACTAGGAGGATTCCTTATAAGTGTTAAGCCAAAAATGTTCTCAATGAAAAAAGTTCATTATACATATTTCCCTATGATAATAGGTGTTATATTAATGGCAACATTAGGAGTAATGAAAATAAATAATTATGCTTTAGCTGGACTTTTTGCATTTGGGGGTATGGCAATAATGCTATCTTTAGCATTATCAAATGTACTTACTTTAACATTTATACAAAAAGAAGTAAGAAGCGATATGCTTGGACGTGTATCAGCCTTTTCAACAGCAGTAGCAACTATAAGTGTTGCGCCAGGGCAATTACTATTTGGACAAGTAATAGATATGGGAATACATATAAGTATAATCTTAGGTATAACAGCTATATTAAACATTGCACTTATGCTGTTTATTAAATGGAATGTAAGAGAGTTAGCATAAATTTCTTAAAAAAACTTTCTTGACATATATTTAAATTTTATGATAATGTTTATAAAGTCGACAGCAGAAATGCGTAGAATTCGGACAGGATTCTACGCATATTTTTTTTTGCCAAAATAAGTTTCAGGTAGCTTTTCTAAAAAAGACTCCAGTTATGTAATTTAGGAGGTTCAAATGAAAAAATCAGAAGAGAGTAAGTTTTTAGGTGAAGAGAAAATTTCAAAATTATTATTAAAATTTTCTGTTCCATGTATTTTATCATTACTTATCAGTTCATTATATAATATCGTAGATCAAATATTTATTGGTAATAGTGAGATGGGGTATTTAGGAAATGCAGCAACAACTATAGTATTCCCAATTACTATTATAGCAGTTGCTTTTGCATGGTGTTTTGGAGATGGTGCAGCAGCTTATTTAAGTATATGTCAGGGAAAGAAGGATACAAAGGATGTTCATAAAAGCATAGGTAATAGTATTACTGCTACATTTGTTATAAGTTTAATTTTTGTAGCCATAGGTTTTATGTTTAAGGATGAAATATTATTTGCTTTTGGTGCATCTAGTGCAAGCATAGGATTAGCTAGAGAATATTTTGTTATAATACTTGCAGCAATTCCTATATATATGCTTATGAATATGATGAATGCAATTATTCGTGCAGATGGAAGCCCTGCATACTCAATGGCGTCTATGCTTGTTGGAGCTATTATAAATATCATTTTAGATCCAATCTTTATTTTTGTGTTTAAATGGGGAATTAAAGGGGCAGCATACGCAACTATTATAGGACAAATAATTTCATTTATAATTTCAGCAAGCTATTTCTTTAAGACAAAAACATTCAAATTAAAGTTAGAAAGCTTTAAAATGAATTTCGGTATATTTAGTAATGTTATCAAATTAGGGGCATCTACTTTTATTACACAAATGTCTATAGTTATAATATCATTAGTATGTAACATCATGCTTGTTAAGTATGGGTCAGTGTCTAAGTATGGTCAAGATATTCCTATTGCAGTTATCGGTATTGCAATGAAAGTATTTACTATAGTTATTAATATTGTTGTTGGTATAGTTCTTGGAGGACAACCTATTCTTGGATACAACTATGGCGCAAAAAAATATAATAGAGTAAAAGAAGCTTATAAGATAATATTCATTTCTACATTAATCGTAGGAATTATAGCTACACTTATTTTTGAACTTTGTCCACAAGTTATAATTGGAATGTTTGGCGCTGAGTCAGAGTTGTATAATGAGTTTGCTAAGATGACTTTCCGTATTTTCCTTTCTTTAGTTACTTTTACTTGTACAATAAAAATGACATCAATTTTCTTCCAAGCAGTTGGCCAACCAGCTAAAGCAGCAATTATTTCATTAACTAGAGATATTGTTTGCTTTGTACCACTTGTAATATTGCTTCCAATTAAAATGGAGATTACAGGGATACTTTGGGCAGCACCTATTGCAGATGGAATAGGAATGATTATTTCTATGATATTTGTTACATTATTCTTAAAGTCGCTAGATAAGAATATTGATAAAAAACAATTAGACTATAAAGAAGTAGTTTAAATAAAGATTATTTATTGAAGCATACTAACTTTATAAGGAGTATGATATATATGAAAGTAAAGATAGTATGTACTAGAGATAATGAAACAAAAATTGTAGACCTACCTATGAATGAGGAAGAATTATTAAAAATTCAAGGTAGTGTACTTGATAGAGATACAGTTGGTTATATAACAGGTGCAGAAATTAAATACTATGATGAAAATCTAAATGAAATAGATAATGTATTTCTATTAAATAGACAACTTAAAAATATTTTAAAATAAAAGATGCTATAGGGTAACTAAGATTATGAATGTTACTCTATAGCATTTTAAATTTTATTTACTTTTCAAATGGGCTTTCATTAAATCTTATATAATAATCTTGAGTGTATTCGCATACAGGACATTTAGCAGGTGCACTTTCACCTTCATAAATATATCCGCAATTTGTACACATCCATTGAAGCTTATTAGTTGCTTTAAATAAGGAACCATTTTCAAGCATAGTAGCATAATTATTAAATCTTTCTGAATGAACTTTTTCAACTGATGCAATATTATTAAATAAAGTATATATATCCATGAAACCTTCCTCTTTTGCTGTTTCTGCAAAAGATTTATAGATTTCATCATGTTCAGCAGATTCATGTTTTGCTGCTGATTTTAATAATGTTAAAGTACTGCTTTCAACTTCAGCTGGATATGTAGCTGTTATTTCTATTTCTTGACCAGAAAGCTCTTTAAGCTTTTTCATAAACTGCCAAGCATGAGCTTTTTCTTGATTTGCAGTATAGATAAATAAGTCATGTAAAATTTGATAACCTTCTTTTTTAGCAGCATCTGCAGCAAAAGTATATCTGTTTCTTGCTTGACTCTCACCAGCAAAAGCTCTCATTAAATTTTCTTTAGTCCTACTATTTTTAAAATCTACCATTTAGACGACCTTCCTTTCAATAGTATGAAATCCACTTTAGTATTAAAATTAATTCGTAATAAATATATTTTATACAGAATATATAGATTTATACTAAATTTTACTAAATGAGATGACATTAAAAATGTTGAAATTTAATAAAAATATGGTAATGTAAAATTAAGGGGATTTATATTAAATTATAGCTAATTTTAATATAAGTGAGAGAGGTGATTAATATGACATATTATTGTCCAGATTGTGGTAAGGTTATAGAATGTATAAGAGGCTGTGGTTCAACTGGATACTTTTGCAATGAGTGTAAAAAGTTAATATCTAGTAAGGCTGTATTAACAGAACCAAAAACTGAAGTTAAAGAAGAAAAATAATTAATATCTATTAATCTAAATTAAATAGTAAATATTTAATTTAAGAAAATAATAAGGATTAATTTTAAAGGGTGCAAAAGCAACTTTGGGGGGATAAATAATGATTAATTTAAATGTATTAAAAGAATTATCTGATGCATTTGGACCATCAGGCTTTGAAGATGATGTTGTAGAGGTTATAAAAAAGCATTGTAAAGATATGATAGTAGAAAATGATGCTATGAATAATGTTTTTGCTAAGTTAAAAAATAATAGTGGCAAAAAGATAACAGTAATGTTAGATGCCCATACTGATGAAGTTGGATTTATGGTACAAGCTATAAATGATAATGGGTTATTAAGTATAGTAAAGCTTGGGGGATGGCATAACACTACTATTCCTGCACATACTGTTTATATAAAAAATAGAGATGGTGAATTAATAAGGGGTATTACAACTTCTAAGCCATCACATTTTATGACTGCAGCTGAAAAATCTAGCAATGCATTAGAAATTGAGGATATATTTATTGATGTTGGGGCAAGTAGTAAGGAAGAAGTTATAGATATATTTAAAATTAAGGTTGGAGACCCAGTAGCACCAAATGTAGAATTTGATTTTAATGAAAAAACTGGTGTATGTTTTGGAAAGGCTTTTGATAATAGGGTAGGGTGTTTCTGTATTATTCAAACATTAAAGGCTTTAGCAGATATTATAGATTTAGAAGTAGATGTAGTAGGTGCTTTTGCAGCACAAGAAGAGGTTGGTATTCGTGGGGCTCAAATAACAACTAAGGTAGTTAATCCTGATTTAGCAATTGTTTTTGAAGGCTCACCAGCAGATGATTTATATTATTCAAAAAATATATCTCAAGGAGCATTAAAAAAAGGTACTCAAATTAGAAATTTAGATCAAGGATATATAGCAAATCCTTTATTTATAAGATATGCAGAAGATATTGCAGATAAAAATTCTATAAAATATCAAAATGCAGTTAGACGTGGTGGCTCAACAGATGCAGCTAAGATAAGTTTAGGGAATAAGGCAGTTCCTTGTTTAGTTTTAGGAATTCCATCAAGATATGTTCATAGTCATTATAATTACTGCGCAAAGGAAGATATTGAAGCATCTGTATCTTTAGCTGTAGAAGTTATTAAGAATTTAAATGAAGAGTCAATTAACAAGATTATGAGAAAGTAACTAATATAAAAGCTATACTTATTAATTTAAGTATAGCTTCTAATTTTATTTGATTTATAAATATTAAACATAAAAAGTTAATTGTTAATGTTTCAATATTTAATTATTTGAATTTTTGTGGAAATTGCTTAATTATACCATCAACAAGTATATCAGCGAACATAATCATGTGATCTTCACCTTTATCAAATGCAATAATATCTGAGCTCCAATCCCCATTTAATCTAGCTACAGCTTGAGCTGTAACAAACTCTAGATGCTTATGTAGCATATCTTTTAGAGTTTGATTTGAGTAGTTAGGGTTAGCAGAACTTAAAAAGTCAGCTATTTGATCAGCATTTTCATACCATAATTTATTATATTTTTCTAAATCATCTTTCTTTCCGTTTTTAGCTGCATCAACAACTTGACCTGCAAGTTCTATATGTTCTCTCAATAAAGTGGCAAGTTTATCTCCGGCTTCTTCACCATAATATGGTTTAATTGATGAACCGATATCATCTTGATTTTTAAGAAGTCTTTCTAATACAGGACCTTTATCCTCAAGTGAGTCTAAGTCACTTACAATAAAGCTTCTAATCCATAAAACATGGTCTATCCAAAGTTTCCTTTCTGCCATTCTTAACTCACATGTAGCTTTATTATAGGGTATATCTTTAGATTCTCTATCTTCTAAAGCTTGAACTTTAGTTGGTGATAAGATTAAAGATAATAAAAATAGTGAAAATACTGTGTTAACTAAAGTTTTTTTCATTAATATATACTCCTTTAATAATTAGATTTCAATTTTAGTTTTTTTAAAGTTGAATAGAAGTATACATAATTAATATATATTTTTTATTTAATTAGAGCTTATATATAATAAGGGGTGCTAATAATTTAAAATAGGATACTATTTTAATTTAGCATCTAATTCATTTGATATTGCTAAGTTATAAATATAAGCATTATTTACTTCATTTATAAAGTCAATTTTCTTTTCCTCTGTAAGATTAATATCAGCTAACATTTTGTGATATTTCATAACATATCCTCTTAAATCAGTAATTTCAGGGAATCGATAGTAGTTTAATCCTTCAGCAGATATATTATAGCTTGTACTTAATAGAGATAAGAATGTTCTACCACCAAATAAGTCAGCTAAAAATCTTGTATAAGCATAAGCTACAACAAGCTCAGGGCTTTTTTCTGATAACTCTTCAATTTTAGCAACACAAGCTTCAGTAGAAGCAAGAAGTTTCATTGAATCTAGCTTATCACCTAAAAGGAATTCTAAATCCTTTCTCATAAGTTCAGAACGATATAATTCTTTAGTAACAAAAGGTTTAACTATTTCATTATTTTCATTTTTATCTAAAGCTACTTCAATTGCTCTATACATTCTTTCTAAGTTAAAGATATATTCAGCATATCCTTCAACAGAAGCAGTTCCATCCATTAATTTTTTTATATATCCTGTATTTTCTGCTGCACTATGCAATAGTGAAGTCTTTTCTTTAATATCCATCATAAATTTCATTTCTATCACCTCGAGTATATTATATTATTATTTAATTGATAATATATATCATTAGATAATAATTATCAAATATCATAACTGATGAAAAAGATTAATTCTGATTAAAATAGTCTGATATACTCGTGATTTCTCTTAAATTCTTAGTATTTTCTATTGGGTTACATAACTTAACAATTAGTATAAGTTTTAAGCGTGAATACTGAGTAAAAAATTCTATTTAGAATAATTTAAATATTAGGTAAAATATATACATAATATCTAGAGTGAAATATATACTTATGTGTGAAGATAGGAGTTAAAAATGATAAAACCTGAGGTAATTAAATATTTTAGTGAAAAAGAAATGAGAATATATGATTATATAAATAAAAATAGCGATAAATTTCCTTATATGACAATAAGAGAAGTAGCTGATGAAGTATCAGTATCAACAACGACTATATTAAATTTTATCAAGAAGATAGGATATCCTAATTATAGTAGTTTTAAATATGCATATAAGGTAAAGGAAAAGAAAGAAAAAAGCAAAGAGAATAAGTATGATTTTAAGGAAGTCATAAAATGTTTAGATAAATTTGATTCAACATTTTATAAAGATAAATTTGAATGCGCCATTAATATTTTAAGAAATAGTGATAATGTTATATTCATAGGGATAGGGAATTCAGGTATTATAGCTCAATATGGAGCAAGGTTATTTTCAAGTATTGGGAAGTTTTCGTTAGCTATAAATGACCCATATCTAAGAGTTGGTTATTTAGGTGCAAGGTCTACTATAATAGTTTTATCAGTATCTGGAGAAACACCAGAAATTATTAGGGAAGTCAAGGAGTTTAAAAAGCTAGGATGTAAGATTATTGTAATAGCTACAACTGAGAATTGTACCCTTTCTAGAATGTCTGATGTTACAATCCCGTATTATATTGAGTCTGTTTATAATGAGTTTATAGATATAACTACCCAAATGCCTGCTATAGGAATAATTGAAAATTTAAGTAGAATATTAAGTAATTAAGACATAGCTAAATAAAAAACGCTATGTTTTTTATTTTTGACAAAAAAACATAAGATGATTACTTTTTATAGAACTCCCAAAGTTATTCAAATTTTATTCACAATTGATATAATTATTTTTGAAATCGATTCAAGTTATAATTAATAATTAATTAATTTTGGTTGGCCAAATATATTTTAAAATCTTTATCAAAGAAAGGATTGAAATAAAATATGATGGAAAAATTCCAAGCATTTATGGAAAAGTATTTCGTTCCATTAGCAACAAAGCTTAATGGACAAAGACACGTTGCTGCTGTACGTGATGCATTTACATTATCATTCCCACTTACAATGGGAGGTTCATTAGTTATATTAATCAACTACGTTTTATTATCACCAGATGGATTCGTTGCAAGTATACTTCACTTAGATAAGTTAATTCCCAATTTAGCAGATTATCAAGCAATATTTACTCCTATTATAAATGGTACTACTAGTATCCTTGCAATTATTATAGCGTTTCTTACAGCTTATGAATTAGCTGGAAACATGGGTGGAGATAAGTTATTATCAGGTATAACATCTCTTTCATGTTACTTTATAATGTATCCAACTGCTCAAGAATTTGTAAATGGTGGTTCAGGTTTAAGCACTACTTACTTTGGAGCACAAGGATTATTCGTTTCTTTATTAGTAGGTTTAGTTGTAGGAGAACTTATAACTAGATTAAGTAAAAATAAAAGATTACGTATTGCGATGCCAGAAATGGTTCCACCAGCTGTATCAAAATCATTTAACTTATTAATACCTATAATAATGGTTTTAGGTTTAGCAGGTTTAGCTAACTTCATATTCTTAAAGGTTACACCAGATGGTATACAAGCACTAGTTTATAATGTAATACAAGCACCATTACAATCTTTAGGAAGCTCAATGGGAACAATCTTAACCTTTGTAGTAGTTCAACAATTATTATGGGTTTTAGGTATCCATGGACCAAATACTTTAAGTGCATTAAGATCAATTATATTCGCAGAACAAGGTCTTATTAATTTAGAATATACAGTAGCAGCTGGGACTGCATGGGGAGCTCCTTATCCAGTAAACTGGGGATCAATAAATGATGCATTTGGTAATATTGGAGGATCTGGTGCAACACTAGGATTAATTTTAGCAATATTCCTTGTAGGTAGAAAAAATAAAGCACAATATGAAATTAGTAAGATGGCACTTGCTCCAGGGTTATTTAATATAAATGAACCAATTATATTTGGATTACCAATAGTTATGAATCCAATTTACGTAATACCATTTATATTAGCACCAGTTGTATGTAATATTATTGGATATTTATGTGTAGCAGTATTTGAAATTATACCACCTGTAGCATATAGTGTTGCATGGACAACACCTGGATTCTTAATACCTTTCTTAGGGTCAGGAGCTAATAACTTCTTATCATTATTAATAGGTATTTTATGTTTAGGGGTAAGTACACTTATTTATATGCCATTCGTAATGGTTAGTGCAAAAGCTGCACAAAAAGATGATGACCTAGAAGTGGAGGAAGTAGTTTAATGGATAAAAATTTCTTATGGGGTGGAGCTGTTGCTGCACACCAACTAGAAGGCGGATATAATGCTGATGGTAAAGGATTATCTATAGCAGACGTAATGACAGTTGGAGGCAATGGTATTCATAGAAGAATTACAGATGGAGTCGTAGAAGGAGAAATATACCCTAACCATGAAGCAATTGATTTTTATCATCATTATAAAGAAGATGTTGCACTATTTGCAGAAATGGGATTCAAGTGCTTTAGAACTTCAATTTCATGGGCAAGAATATTCCCTAATGGAGATGAATTAGAACCAAATGAAGAAGGGTTAAAATTCTATGATGATTTATTTGATGAATTATTAAAAAATGGAATAAAACCAGTTATTACATTATCTCATTTTGAGATGCCATATAATCTTGTAAAGCAATATGGCGGATTTAGAAATCGTAAATGTATTGATTTCTTTGTTAGATTTGCAAAAGTATGTTTTGAAAGATATAAAGATAAAGTTGAATATTGGATGACATTCAATGAAATAAATAATCAAACTGCAGTTGAAAATGAATTTGGTATATATACTTGTTCTGGAGTTAGATTTAAGGAAGATGATAATCGTGAAGAGCTTATGTATCAAGTTGTTCATCATGAGTTTATAGCAAGTGCTTTAGCAGTTGCTGAAGGTAAAAAGATAAATCCTAACTTTAAAATTGGATGTATGCTAGCATGTGTACCTGTATATCCTTATTCTTGTAATCCAGATGATGTTATGCAAGCAGTAGAGCAAATGCATCAAAGATATATGTTCACAGATGTAATGGTAAGAGGTTACTATCCATCATATACTAAAAAGTTCTGGGAAAAGAATAACTTAAATATTGTTATGGAACCAGGTGATGATGAAATATTAAGAAATGGATGTGTAGATTACATCGGATTCTCATATTATATGTCAGCAACGACTAAAACTGGTGAAGATACAATAATGGCTGGGGTTAAAGGAGCTGTTCAAAATCCTTACATTAAGTCAAGCGATTGGGGTTGGCCAATTGATCCAGTAGGATTAAGATACTCTTTAAATGTTCTTTATGAAAGATATCAAGTACCTCTATTTATAGTTGAAAATGGATTTGGTGCTTATGATAAATTAAGTGAAGATGGAAAATATCATGATGATTATCGTGTAGAATACTTAAGAAAGCATATTGAGCAATTAAAGAAAGCGGTAGATGAAGATGGCGTTGATGTTATTGGATATACTGTTTGGGGATGTATAGATGTTGTTTCTTATGGTACTGGTGAGATGGAAAAACGTTATGGGTTCATTCATGTAGATAAAAACAATAAAGGTGAAGGTACTTTAAGAAGATCTAAAAAGGAATCATTTAATTGGTATAAAAATGTTATAGCTTCAAATGGTGAAGAGCTATAGTATTTAGATAGAAAAGTTGACAAAGGAGTTACCATGAAAGAATTAATATTAAAATTAAAATTTGATAAGCCAAATAATGTAGGATTTTTCAGAAGATTTATATCATATATGATAGATTGGTATATTGGTGGAATACTAACTTCATTACCAATTATTTTAACTTATACAGCTATGAATAATGGCAATATAGGGATTATAGAGCAAAACATAAATATATTTGAATATCCTTTAAATATAATAATTGGACTTGCATCATTCATGGTAGCTGCACTTTACTATGTATATGTACCTATGTTTATAAATAATGGACAAACATTAGGAAAGAAAATAATGAAGTTAAGAATAGTAAATAATGATTATACTCAAGCTTCAAAAAAGCAATTATTTATTAGACAATTTGTTATTATTCTTTTATTAGAAGGAAGTCTTTATACTTCAAGTAATATGTTACATCAAGTAATTAATGAAGTTACTGGAGCAAATATTGTAAGTATATATAATACTATAGGTATAGTTATAACAGTCTTTTCAGCACTACTAGTTATAATGTTTAAGTCAAGAAGAGCTTTACACGATATTATAATAAATACTAGAGTGGTAACTGAAAATTCACCAGAATTGAGTATGGCATAAAAATTGAAAATATAAAATATATAAATCAGGGGTTAAGTTTAACGTCTGATTTATATTCTTTTCAGGGTCTTTAAATTAATAATAAAGTAAAAATTATATGTAAATATTGATTATTGAATAGATTGTTTTGTCTAATTTTATAATAGGAAACATAAATATAATAATGAAAATATAATTGGGAGAGGATTAGGGTATGAAGTATTTAGTATTTGATGTTGGAGGTAGTGCTATAAAGTATTCTCTAATGAATGACGAATTAGAAATGTTAGAAAAGGGAAGTGAAAAAACTCCATTAGATTCATTAGAAAATTTTAAGCAAGTCATAAAGGGGATTTATGAAAAGTATAAAGGACAGATTGATGGAATAGCAATGTCTTTACCAGGATTAATAAATAGAAAAACTAATAGGATGCAAATTCCAGGTGCGCTAGAATATAACTTTGGTGTAGATATATTAAGTGAGCTAAAATCTGTAACTACAGATAGGTTTACAATAGAAAATGATGCAAAATGTGCTGCGTTATGTGAAGTAACTTACGGAAGCTTAAAAGGGACAAGTGTAGGTGCTGTATGTATCATTGGTACTGGAATTGGTGGTGGAGTTACCATTGGGGATAATGTTTTAACTGGAAGTAATGGGTTTGCTGGAGAGTTCAGCTATTTTTCAACTAATTGGAGAGATTATGAAGGGTTTAATAGTAAATGGGCAGTTGAGAACAGTGCATTTACATTAGTCTCTATGATTGCGCAAGCGAAAGGGTTAAAGGCTGAAGATTTAGATGGAATTAAGGCTTTTGAATTCTGTAATAATGGTGATAAAGCTGCTTTAAAAGCTCTAAGTGATTATTGTGATATAGTAGCAATGGGACTATGGAATATCCAAGCTACTGTAGATCCAGAAAAAATTGCTATAGGTGGTGGAATAAGTAGACAGCCAATTCTTATGGAGTATATAAATAAATCATTAGAAAAGGTTTATTCAAAAATGCCTATTCCAATTCCTAGAGTACAAATAGTAAATTGTAAATTCTTTAATGATTCTAACTTAATTGGAGCTTTAGCAAACTATAAAAAAGTATATAAATAATATAAATAGCTATATGAAGATTTTTATCAATCTTTGTATAGCTATTTATTTTATTAATCAACTACAGGAAAATACTTCATTTAAAATAATATATTATGTATTTTGATTATAATTTGGTAAAATGAGTATGTTAAATTAGAGCGTATTTTACATAAGTATAAATTTAAGTATGTAGGGGATGAAATAAGTATGAATCTTTTGGAAAAGGTAAAGTCACTTAATGAATTAGAATATTCTATTTATGTACATTTAAATAAGGATAAGAATAAAGTTAAAGATTTAAGGTTAAAAGAGGTAGCAGATGAATTGCATGTATCAGCTTCAATGATTACAAGAGTATGTAAAAAGTTAGGCTTTGATGGATTTAGTGAATATAAACTACATTTAAGATACAATGAAGAAAATAATAGAAAAGTAAAAGATGAAAAGTTAAATTACCTATTAGATTATTTTCAGAGGTCGACTACTGAAAATTCAATATTAGAGATAAAGAAGGTTGCAAATGCTATAGTAAACAGTAACGAAGTATTATTTTTAGGATTAGGCTTATCTTCAGCAATAGCTAAATATGGAGCATTATTATTAAATCGTAAGGGCTTTAGAACAGCATTTGTTGATGATATGAGCTGGCGTGTAGAAAATATTTACGATTCAAAAACATTAGCAATTATTTTGACTGTATCAGGTGAAACTGAAGAAGTTAATAAGGCTATATTGAATTTAAAGACTAGAGATATAAAGATTGTAGTTATTAGCAATAGCGAGATGTCTACAGCTGCAAGTTTAGCAGATTATAGTATAGGGTATTACGTACCAAATAGTAGAGATAAATACTTTCATAATTCAGCAACTCAAGTTCCAGTAATACATATTATCGAAAGTATAAGTGATGAAGTTCAAAATTTAATAAAGTTATAATTGCACTATCAATAGATAAAATATGCAGTTAATTAAAAAAACTAACCTCTTACATCTAATAATTAACCACTTACCTAATTCCAGTTTACAGGAAATTTTAAGGAGAATATAATTAATAGTGTGGAGAGTGAAGAGATGAGAATACGAATTGAAGTTGATGATAGAATTGAAGAAAATGAAATTATCGTCAGATGTAGTGAATTAAATGATGAGGTTAAGAATATACAGAAGTTATTAGCTGAAATATTATCACAAAGTAAGCAAATAATCTTTTATAAGGGAAATACAGAATATTATATTTCTTTAGATGAAATTTTATTTTTTGAAACTGAAGAAAGTAGTATAAGTGCACATACCATTAATGATGTGTATTCAGTAAAGTATAAACTTTATGAATTGGAAGAGATTTTACCAAATAATTTTTTAAGAGTTTCTAAATCAACAATTCTAAATACTAATCATATTTACTCAATAACAAGAAATATAACATCTGCAAGTATAGTAGAATTTCAAAACACACATAAAAAAGTATTCGTATCAAGACATTATTATAAAGTATTACAATTTAAATTATTAGAAAAGAGGAGATAGGATGAAGAGCGATAGAATATTCTGGGGAGTATTTCTTTTACTTGGAGCAGTATTTTTGCTTGTAAGCAAATTAGGATATTTTTCAGATATAAATATTTTTAGTTTACTATTTACAATATTATTGGTAGCAATAATTATAAAGAGTATTATAAAGCTTAGTTTTCCAGGTATATTATTTCCATTAGCTTTTATAGGAATAATATATGATGACAAGCTTGGAATTACGGCTATTACTCCATGGACAATTTTATTTGTAGCTTTACTTGGAAGTATAGGATTATCATTAATTTTTAATAAAAAACCTAAATGGAATAAAGCTAATTATAAATGGGATGGAAACGCAACAGAGACTATTGATATAGAAGATGAAGGACATATAAAGTTAGAAACATCATTTGGGAGTAGTATAAAGTATATAAATACAGATAAATTTGAATATGCTAATCTTAAGTGTTCCTTTGGAAGTATGAATGTATATTTTGATAATGCTATAATGGAAAAAGAAAATGCAGTGGTTAAGATTGATGTATCTTTTGCTGGAATGCAACTATATATACCAAGAGGATGGAATGTTATAAATAACACAAGTGCTTCTTTTGGAGCTGTTGAAGAGAAAAATAGAATAGATGCAGTCAAAACTAATACATTAACTTTAATAGGTGGTATAAGTTTTGCAGGAGTAGAAATTTTCTATATTTAATTTATTAAAGGCGACAATATTTATTGTCGTTTTTCTTTTTTAATATTTTTAATTTTAAATATACGTAATAGATTATTAAGTAAAAGGATAAACGTTAGATATAAATTAGAGTAATATTAGATGCAATTAATTAATAAAATATTTTAGAAATCGAAAATATGATAAATACCATATTTAATATTTGAAAGAAGGATTATATGATGGATGATTTATTATTTAATGTTTACGAAAGAGCTGAAAAAGGAAACAAAGTAAGAAAAAGAGGAGAAATTCCATGTGTTATTTATGGAGATGAGACACATAAAGCTATATCTGCAAAGATGACAAAAAAAGAGATGTATAGATTATTAGGTTATCCTAAAAATTCAATAATATCTCTAAATTTAAATGGAGATATAAAAACATGTATAGTTAAAGAAACTCAAAAAGATATATATGGGAAAGTTGCTCATATAGATTTTCAAACAATAAGAAAAGGGGAAGTAGTAAAATTAGGTATACCAATTACTTTTGTAGGACAAGATGCATTAGCAGCTAAGAGTTTATTGCTAGAGACTTTTGTATCAGAAGTAGAATTACAAGGGGAACCAAATAAATTTCCACCACATATAGAGGTAAATGTATCTAATCTACAAGCAGGTAATAGAATTTATATTAGAGATTTACCAATTCCTAAAGATGTAGTAGTAGAAGAAAATGAAGACTTAGAAATAGCTAAAATTGATAGTATTATTTATGAGAGTGATTCAGATGACAATAATACTACTACAGTAGAATAAAATAAGTTAGAGCTATTGAATTTATATTTGATAGCTCTAACTTATTTTTTACAATTATTTTATAGCTTTTTTAAATTCTTTATACCCTATTAAAACAACCCAAACATATGCTAATGTTTTTGGTACCATAAGCATTCCAACAAAGAAGTTTTCAGAAGCCCAAAGAACAACTGGTGCATAGAAGGCAAATGATAAGAACACAGCTATACCAAGGTTTTTATAATCTCTATCATTATTTTTAGCTCCATAGCTATATAAAAGATAAATCATAATAATTCCCATAATTGCAAATGGAATATTTCTATATATACCCCAGCTTAAAGGTGGATTATTTATAAACCATTCATTTTGAGGGAATAAGCAAAGTATTATTCTTATAGCAGATAATGTATACATTGTTATATCTAATAATTTTGAATTTTTAACATCAAATCTTATTTTCCAAATCTTATAAAGTATTAAATAAAATATTGTCATAGTAATTGATGTAACTAGTTTTCCGAAACCTAAAGCAGGTGCATTGTTTTCTAACCCTGTAGTTAGTAAAGCATAAATTCTTGGTATAAGGTGGAATGAATCACCTAATCCTAATATTAATGACATAAAACCGAACATTTTAAAGTATTGATTATCTTTTGATTTTCTTATCATTATTATTCCTAAAGAGATAACGGTAGTTAAATAAACTACATGAAAAATTGGTTCCATAATTGCTTGCATAATTTTATTCTCCTTAATTAGTCCTTTTATTTTGAGTGTCAGTTAAGTACCGGCGTCTGATATTAGTTTATTATAGACATATTTATTTAATATAAACTGTATCTTAAATCCATCTTAAATAAATTGGTTTTACGAGAAGAGAAAAGTTTATATGATATAATCTAGAAAATAAAAGGAGTGATATTGATGAATAATATTTTTGAGAAGTTTAAAGTTTTAATAATAGATGATGAAGAAGATATTACTGATATTTTAGATACAGTATTAAAACGTGAGGGATTTAGCAATATTTACATAGCTAATAATGGAACAGATGGAATAGAGTTATTTAAAAAAGTTAATCCAGATATAGTATTGCTAGATATTATGTTACCAGACATAAGTGGATACGATGTTTTTAATGAACTTAGAAAAGATAGTCAGATTCCAATATTATTTATATCAGCAAAGACGGAAGAGGTGGATAGACTTTTAGGCTTCGCTATAGGTGCAGATGATTATATAACTAAACCTTTTAGCGCAAAAGAGGTAGCTTTTAGATTAAAAGCTAGATTAAAAACTTTTGATAATGTAGTTACAAATAAAAATATTAAAGAAAATAAGATAATTAAATTTGGTGATATAGAAATAAATGAGGAAACTGGAGAAGTATATAAAAGTGGAAAGCTTCTCGAGCTTACAGCAAAGGAATTAAAATTGTTAATTTATCTTGTGAATCATCCAAATAGAATTTTAAGCAAAGAAACCATATGCAATGAGGTATGGGGTGAAGATTTCTTTGGATACGATAATACAATTACAGTTCATATAAGAAGACTTAGAAAAAAGATAGAAGATAACCCATCTAAACCTAAATATTTAATAACTGTAATTGGCTTAGGATATAAGCTAGTTATGAAAGGTGAATAATATATGAGAGGAAAGCTTATAATTCATTACTCTGTGTACATCATTTTAGCTTGTGTATTTATAGCCTTTGTAAATATTACTTTTATGGGAATTAATATTTATAAAAAAGGTGGATTATATAATTATCATCCTGAGGAGATGATTTCAGCTTTTAAAGATTATATAGTTTATTCGGAAGATGGAAATATAGAGGTTTCAAATGATGGAATAAATAAATTGATAGAAGAGAACTCAGGAATTCAGATTTTAGACAAAAATAATAGAGAGGTATTTAGTTATAATAAACCTGAAATAGCTCATAGTAATTATTCAAATGTACAACTATTAGAAACATATAATAATGAGGATGTTACTTTGTTTTTAGATGAGAAAGAACTAGAAGGAGAAAGATATACTTACTTATTATTTTTAGATCCTTCTAGGGTTAAGCGAATAACTTATTCTTATGATGTTAAGTTGGTAGACGAAGCTCATATGTTTCCTATATTAATTTTATTAAATGTATTTTTAATCTTGGGAATAAGCTTTTTATACACCTTAAGAATAACAAAGCCTATAAATAGAATAGTAAATAAAATATCGAAGCTATCTAAAGGTGGATATAAAATAGATACACCACAGAAGGGAATATATTATGATGTTGAAAAGTGTTTAAGTCAGCTAGCAGGAATATTAACCTTTAATGAAAAGGAAAGAGAAAAACTTGATGAAATGAGAGAGGAATGGATTTCTAACATTTCTCATGATATAAAAACCCCTCTTACATCAATTATAGGAAATGCTGAAATAATGGCAGACACAGAATATGAAATAGATGATAGAATAAGAGAGAAATGTTGTACGACAATAATAAATAAAAGTCAGTATATTAAAATATTGATAGAAGATTTGAATTTATCAACTAGGTTAAAAAATAATACTATAGTTTTAAATAAGAGTAAAATAAATATTGTATCTTTAGTAAGACATGTATTAATTGATATTATAAATGATGAAAAATATAACGATAGTAATATAGGGTTTAATTATTCTGATGAAGAGATAATGCTGGAATTAGATGAAGGATTAATAAAGAGAGTATTTATAAATCTTATAACTAATGCTTTTATTCATAATAGCAATGATGTAAAGGTAAAGATAGATATTCAAAAGCTAGATAGTGGTAATGTTTATATATCCATAGAAGATAATGGTAAAGGTGTATCTGAAGATGAATTAAATAATATTTTTAAAAGATATTATAGAGGAACAAATACAAGTAAAAAGATAGAAGGTTCAGGTTTAGGAATGGCTATTGCTCATGATATAATTAAAGCTCATGGCGCAGAAATTAAGGCTATAGGAAAGTTAGGAGACGGACTCAAAATAGAGATATTATTTTAGAAAGAAGTAAATAATTTTAAGGTATAACCATTAAATGTTACTTAAATATCAATATCTGATAATTGCTTTTTATATAACTATAATATATAATGTAGAAAAGAAAATTTTGGAGGAATATTATGAATACACTTAGTGTTATTAAAACAAATTTAATACATCATCATTACTAGAGACTTGGTCTGTTTAATAAACGGATACAAGTCTATCGCTGTTAGGCTTGTATCTCTGGTAATGATAAATTAAGTGTAATCATAATTTATTGTAAGCCATGTAGGATATATGCCTGCATGGCTTTTTGTTATATAAAAATAAATTATTTTAGGAGTGAATAAAATGAAAAAGAATATAATTAAACCAAGCATATTGCCAGGATTTATGGAGTTATTACCAATGGAACAAGAAATTTTTAATGATATAGTAAGTAAAATATCAAAGGTATATGAGATGAATGGATGTCTAGCTATAGATACACCAATAATTGAGAAGGCTGACGTGCTTCTTGCCAAATCAGGTGGAGAGACAGAAAAGCAAGTTTATAGTTTTCAAAAGGGAAAAAACAATTTAGCTTTAAGATTTGATTTGACTGTCCCATTTGCTAGATATGTAGCTCAATATTATAATGATTTGGTTTTTCCTTTTAAAAGATATCAAATAGGAAAGGTTTATAGAGGTGAAAGAAATCAAAAAGGTAGATATAGGGAATTCTATCAATGTGATATTGATGTTATTGGGAAAGAAAAATTAAGTATAAATAATGATGCATGGGTTATAAACTTAGCAGATAAAGCCTTTAAGGAAATAGGTTTATCTAATTATAGATTTCAAATAAGTAATAGAAAAGTATTAAAGGGAATATTAACTGAATTAGAAATAGATAATCAAGCTGATGTAATGATATTAATCGATAAAATAGACAAGATAGGTGAAGAGGTATTTATTAGTGAACTTAAAAATCTTATAGGAATTGATAAAAGTGAGTATTTAAATAAAATATTAAAACTTGATGGATCAAATGATGAAAAATTAGAAGAACTTTCAAAGCTTGATATAAAAAATGAATATTACAATGAGGGAGTTGAAGAATTAAAAAAGGTTAAATCACTATTGGAAATATTAGGAGTAGATAAAGAAAATTTTGAAATAAATTTAAAGATTATAAGAGGATTAGATTATTATACAGGAACTGTATTTGAAACAATATTATTAGGGGATGAAAGATATGGATCTATATGTTCAGGGGGAAGGTATGATAATTTAGCAGAAAATTATACAGCAAATATATTGCCAGGAGTAGGGATATCGATAGGGCTAACTAGATTATTTTTTGTATTAAAGGAAATTGGATTTATAGATAAATATAAAATTGAAAATAAATTAGAGTATTTAATAATTCCAATAGGAGATACGATGGAGTATTGCGGAAAAGTATTACAGTATCTACAATCAAAAGGTTATGGCGTAAGTATATATTTCGAAGATGATTCATTAAAGAAAAAGATGAATTATGCTAATAAAATTGGTGTTGAAAATGTAATATTAATTGGAGAAGAAGAAATAGCAAATAATAAAGTAAAAGTAAGGAATATGAAAAGTGGGGATGATATTATAATTAATTATAATTTATTAATATCAGATTAAATTTTAAAGTATAAATAAAAAGTAAGATAATAGATATATAGATGTTTTTAATAGGGGGATTGGGCTATGAGTAATTATGTGGAGGTACAAGGAAAAAAATATATATATGAAAAAGACTACAAAGAAAATGAGCGTTTAAGAAAAAGCTTTAATGAATTAGCTAATAGGACATTTGGTATTGATTTTGAACAATGGTATCAAGAAGGTTATTGGGGAGATTCTTATATAACATATTCATTAATAGATAATGGTGAAGTAGTATCAAATGTATCCGTAAGCATTATGGAGTTTAATTTTAAAGGAGAAAAGAAAATCTATATACAAATTGGTACTGTTATGACAGATGAAAGATATAGAAATAAAGGACTTGCTAGATATTTAATGGAGACTGTGATTGAAGAATGGAAGGATAAATGTGATTTAATTTATCTATTTGCTAATGATAGCGCTATTAATTTTTATCCTAAGTTTAATTTTATAGAAGCTTATGAGTATGAATACTCAATAGGTTGCTTCACTATAGACGAAGAAAGCCGTATTAGAAAGATAAATATGGAAGATAGTAATGATAAGGAGATATTTAAAAACATAATTGAAAATACAGTATTATTTTCACAGTTTGCAGTTCTGAATAATAAGAATTTAGTTATGTTTTACTGTAATTCTTTTATGAAAGAAAATATTTATTATGTAGAGGATTATGATGCCATAGTAATTGCAGAAAAAAGTGATGAGATAATATATATATTAGAGGTGTTTGGAACTAAAAATATTGATTTGGAGAGCATAATTAATAAGATTGTAAATAAGAATACGAAGAAAGTAGTATTAGGTTTTACACCATTTAATACTGTGTTATATGATGAAAAGATATTAAAAGAAGAAGATACTACATTATTTGTAATGAAAGATAAAGATAATCCTTTAGAATTTAACAATATTATGTTCCCAGTATTATCACATGCTTAATTAAAAAATGACAAATAGTAGATTTATTATGATAATATTTTATAATAGACCTACTATTTTTTTATACATAAATGTTAGCAAGTATTAAAAAGTGCAATAGTATTTTATAAGTGATTTTAAAAGTAATGTTTGAAATTAATTAATTTTCAGTTAACATATATAGGTAGTAAGAAAATGGGAAGTATAAATAATAAAGATAAGATATTGAGGAAATATTTATGAGAAAAGGAATAATTGAAAATTTTATATTATTACTCAGATATAATTTAGGAACCTTAATATTATTTGAATTGTTCCATAAAGGTATTGCATTAATTTTGGTACTACCTATTATAAAATATATATTTGAAAGTGCAATGCACAATTCAGGAATGATTTATCTAAGTACAGATAATGTATTTAAGATATTAACAAATCCTATTTCAATATTTTTATTAATCTTGTTGTTACTTATTTTTGGGTTTTATGTCTTTTTTGAATTTACAGCTACAATTATTTGTTTTGATAAATCTATAAGATATGAAAAGATAGAGATATTTAAACTTATTAAACTAGGATTACAAAAATCAGTAAGAATATTAAACATTAAAAATTACTTATTAATGATATTTATTTTATTAATAATTCCATTAACAAATTTAACATTAACATCAGGATTTATTGGAGAGTTGAAGTTACCAGAGTATATACTAGATTTTATAAAGTCTAATAAATTTTTAAATATAGTATATATGGGATTGATGATTATTTTATATATGATTGTTATTCGATGGATTTTTAGTATACATGAAATAACTTTAAATAGAAGTAGTTTTAAAGAAGCAAAAAATGAAAGTAATAGAATAACAAAAGGGAAAAATATAAAAATATTTTTATATTCAATTGGAACTTTTATAGTTTTTAGCCTTATAGGTTATGGAATTTATTATTTATTGATAATATTAATGGCTATAGTAATTAAGTATTATGGAATAGGTATTGATCTAAAGGAAATATTTATTGCTAAAGCTATATTATTTAAAGATTATTCGATGTTAATCGCATCAATTTCTAGCTTTATACTTAATCTTGCTTTTATATCAGCAATTTATTATAACTATAAAAATTTTGGATTTTATAATAATAAACATAATAAGATTAAGGTATCAAGTATGAAAAAGATTATAACAGTAGTATTAATAGTTATCCTCATACCTATTGAATCAATGGCACTTTCAATAAATAGTAATACTTTATTGAATATAGAATTATTTTATAATACTACAGCTACAGCTCATAGAGGTGGTAATGTATCAGCACCAGAAAATACATTAGCTGCATTTAAAGAGGCTATACTTGCTCAAGTTGAGTACATAGAGACTGATGTTCAGGAAACTAAGGACGGAGAACTAATACTTATTCATGATTCAAACTTTAAGAGGACTACAGGGGTAGATAAAAATGTTTGGGAAGTTGATTATGAAGAAGTGAAAAATTATGATGCAGGGAACTATATGAATCTAGGTTATACAGGAGCCAAGATACCTACACTTGATGAAGCAATAAAATACGTAAGAGGTAGATGCAAGTTATTAATAGAAATAAAACTTAATGGCCATGAAAGTCCAGATATAATAGACAAGGTTATAAGTGTTATTAAAAAAAATAGAGCCGAAAACCAATGTGTAATAGCATCTATGGATAAGGAAGTATTAAAAAAGGTAAAAGAGATAGATTCTAATTTCCTTACTTGTTATTTAACGGCTCTTGCATATGGAGATATCTATACGTTTGAATATGTTGATATATATGGTATTGAATCAACTTTTATAACTAAAGGTTTAATAAAGAATATTCATGATAAAGGAAAACAAATATTTGTATGGACTGTAAATGACCAAGGCATGATGAGCAAAATGATTGATTTAAATGTAGATAGTATAATTACAGATAATCCATTTTTAGTTAATGATACTTTATACTCAAAGAAAAATGACTTTATAAAGGTTATAGCTGATTATTTATTTTGATTATAAAGTAAATAAAATTTTTTATATAAATATTAAGTGATTAAATGAATTGAAAATAAACTATTACCATATTATGTAGATGATGCTAGGTTATAAAATTATATTAGAGGAAATTCATTAAGAATTAGATTAAAAGATAGGGTTTGTGAATTAATCACAAACCCTAAAATATTAGGTTGATTATTAGGTTACTTACTAAAAACAAGAAGATAATAATTATTTAGCTAACATAAGCTTACTTACATTAATGATAGGTAAATGAGAAACTCATACTTTAGCTAAATTATTAAAAGATTAATACTAGTTTATCATAAGAAAATTAGTAATTATCGATTTGTCATAATATAGTATATGACATGTATATTAAGGTGTTACAATAAATTTATATTGTAAAGAGAAAAAATAAAATAAAGGAATATTATAAAATAATAATTGGAATATATGATTATATCACATAATAATATTTCATAAAGATGTAAAATGATTGAATAATTTAGGATAAGTAAATAATTGATATATTTAACAATATAACGTAATATTAATTTTAAATAAATACAAGAAATTTAGGAGGAAATTTAATTTTGGGAAATATTAATATCTTTATTGTTTTTATTGAAGGGATATTATCAATCTTTTCACCCTGTATATTACCTATACTGCCAATATATTTAAGTATGTTAGCAAATAGCACTGTAAGTGATATGAATGATTCAAAGTTTAAAGGTAGCGTACTAATAAGAAATACTATATTTTTTACATTAGGAATATCAGCTACATTTTTTATACTAGGTGCATCTATAAACGCACTAGGAGCATTCTTTAATACTTATAAATATTTAATTATGATTATAGGTGGAGTCATAATAATAATTATGGGATTATTCTACTTAGGAATTATAAAATCAGAATTTTTAAGTAGAGAAAAGAGATTAAGTGTAAAATATAAGACTATGTCACCTGTATCTGCTTTTGTATTAGGTTTTACATTCAGTTTTGGATGGACTCCTTGTATTGGACCAATATTAGCATCAGTGCTTGTAATGGCATCAACAGCAGATAATATTGTAATATCTAATTTATTAATATTAGTTTATACATTAGGATTTATATTGCCTTTCCTTATAGTAGCTATATTCTATAGTAAATTAGGAAAGAGATTAAATAAGATTAAGAATCATATGGATACTATTAAAAAGATAAGTGGTATATTTATATTAATTGCTGGATTAATTATGCTAGTAAATGGATTTGTTGATGTTAATAAACAATTAAATACTAAAAATGAAAATACTGTAGAAAACAATAACTCTTCAGAAAGTAGCAGTTCTTCACAAAATAGTAGTTCTTCAAGCGAAGAAAATGCAGAAGAAGAGGATAATAGATTAGCTCCAATAGATTTCACATTGTATGATAATTACGGAAACCAACATACTTTAAGTGAATATAAAGGTAAAACAGTATTCTTAAATTTCTGGGCAACTTGGTGTCCTCCTTGTAGAGAAGAGATGCCTTATATAGAGGAATTATACAAGGAATATAATGAAAATAAAGATGATGTTATAATACTTGGAGTTGCATCTCCAAACTTAGGAAGAGAAGGTACGGAAGAACATATAACTGAATTTTTAAAGGATAATGAAATGACTTTCCCAGTAGTATTTGACGAAAAGGGATCCTTAATGCAAGGATATGGAATGAATGCATTCCCATCAACACTTATAATAGATAAAGAGGGATATATAACAAGATATATTCCAGGTGCAATGAATAAGGAAACTATGAAAATGTTAATCGAAGAGGAAAGATAATATTTATTAAAAAGACTGTAAGTATATTTAAAATACTTACGGTTTTTTTATTTTTCATAAATTACAACTTTATAGAAAAAATATCCAGTTATATGTATAATGTTAATATAAAAGTAGATAGTATATACATATTTAGTTATATATAACTATAGGGAGGCAATAATGAATAGTAATATTGAAGTTTTAGTTGTAGAAGATGATGTAGATATAAATGGATTACTTTGCAATATCCTATTAAAGAAGGGGTATAAGGTAAGAGGCGCTTATTCTGGATCAGAAGCTATAATGTGTATTGAAAAGTTTAATTATGATCTTGTTTTATTAGATTTAATGTTACCAGGAATAGGTGGAGAAGAGATAATAACTGAAATTAGAAAAGTTAAGATAATGCCTATAATAGTTATATCAGCTAAGACATCTCAAGAGGAAAAGATAAATGTTTTAGGTATAGGAGCAGATGATTTTATAACTAAGCCTTTTGATATAAACGAAGTTTTGGCAAGAGTTGAAGCGCAATTAAGAAGATATAGGCAATTTTCTGTAAATGAAAATAAAAGTAGTAAATTAATTCATAAGAATATAGTGATGGATACAGAAAGTAGACAAGTTCATTTCAATAATGAAGAGATTCAATTAACTTTAAGGGAGTTTGATATTTTAGAATTATTAATGAGTAATCCTAATAAAGTTTTTACAAGGGCAAATCTATTTGAATCAGTTTGGAGTAATGAATTTTTAGGTGATGATAATACTGTAAATGTTCATGTTAGTAATTTACGTTCAAAGTTATCAAAGGTAGATAAGGATACAGAATATGTTAAGACAATATGGGGAATTGGATTTAAACTAGCTGAATAATAATTGATGCAATTTAAATAGTAAAGATTCCATATAGATATACGTATAAGCGACTCAATTAATATTTATAATTTCTTAAAGGTATTCTTAATACTTTCTTAATATTTGCTTTAAGGTATCTTATAACCTAGCTCATATAATTAAGTCATAAGATAACGGGAGGTAATTAGTAATGAATGAAATAGTTTTAAAAACTCATGATATAACAAAGAAATATGGCAAACAATTATCAAACGATAAAGTAAATATGACAATAAAAAAAGGTGAGATTTATGGTTTAATTGGACAAAATGGAGCAGGTAAAACTACCTTAATAAGAATGATAACTGGATTAAGTCATAAGAGTAGTGGAGATATAGAACTCTTTGGAAAAAGCTCTGAAAATGAATTAGATGATGCAAGAACTATGATAGGAAGCTTAATAGAAACTCCAGCTTTTTACGGAAATATGACTGCTAGAGAAAACTTAGAAGTATCTAGATTAGTTAGAAATATAGCTGGAAAGAGCTGTATTGATGAAGTGTTAAACTTAGTTGGACTTTCTGATACTGGTAAAAAGAAAGTTAAGAATTTTTCATTAGGTATGAGACAAAGGTTGGGGATAGCGAATGCGCTTTTAGGAAATCCAAGGTTATTAATTTTAGATGAACCAATCAATGGATTAGATCCAATGGGGATAGTTGAAATAAGAGAATTACTTAAGAAGGTTAATAAAGAAAAGGACGTTACAATATTAATATCTAGTCATATATTAGGAGAACTTTCTGAACTTGCAACTTGTTATGGAATAATAAATAAAGGGAAGCTTGTAGAGGAAATTTCAGCAGATGAGTTAAGTGAAAAATGTAAGCAATATATTGAGTTAGAAGTAGATGATGCACCAAATACTACAACTTTATTAGAAAAAGAGTTGGATATAACTAATTATGAAGTATTAGAAAATAATAAGATTAAAATATTTAGTCACTTAGATTCAGTTTCTAAGGTAAATTCAACTTTATCTAGAAAAGGTGTATTAGTTGAAAGAATAGGACTAAAGGGAGAAAATCTTGAAGAATACTTTATGAATAAAATTGGAGGTGCTAACAATGCTTAGATTAGTTAAAGCTGAAATATTTAAATTATTTAAAAATAAGACATTTAGAGTATTATGTGGAGTGGCTGTATTCTTAGCAGTGATGATGACTGTTATGACAAGCTCACTTATAGAAAATATGATGATGGATAAATTAGGTGATATGCCTGAAGAAAATAAACAACAAGTGCTTCAATCAATGGGAGCTGCAGAAAGCGAAGAGCAAGTAGTAACCCCAGGAAATATGGGATTAAACTTAGTAGCTAAAGACCCTATGAATCCTACAGCTATAGAAGTTTATCATTCATCATTTGGAGCAGGTTTAACTGAAATTCTAATAGGAGTATTAATAGCAGCATTTTTAGCTAAGGAATATAGTGAAGGTACCATAAAAAATACATTAGCTTATGGAAAGAAAAGAAGAGAGTTTTATTTAGCTAAGTTTTTAGCACTTATAGTTGGAATATCAATTATAATAGCAATATTAAGTATTTTACCAACTATAGGAGCAACATTAGTAAGTGGCTGGGGACAGGAGTTTGAATTATCTCAAATAACAGGAATGATTGCTACATTTATTACAGCTGTTATTGCTAATTCAGCAGTAGCATCAATAATTATGGTAATAGCAATAGCTGTTAAGAGTAACGGAGCAACTATAGGAATAACAGCAGGATTATTCTTATTAGCGCCAATGTTTTTATCACTTGCATATGGAGTATACCCAACCTTTGATAAAATTTATGAATTAACTCCATTTTATAATACAGCATTAGCAACATCAGTTCATGCTACAGGTGGAGATTTAATTAGAGCAATAGCAGTTGCATTAATTACAATAGTAATATTCTTACTTGCTGGCACAAGAATATTTAAAGCACAAGATATAAAATAAAAATAATCCAAGCTACCTCAGAGGTTAGGGGGAATTCCCAAACCTCTGAGGTAGCTTGGATATATTACGTATTGAGGAGGTTATATGTTAATAAAGATAGGATTTATAGTGCTTATAATAGTTGTAATACTATTATTGTTTTACATAGTTAAAATAAAAAAAGAGCTTAAGTATATTTCAAATCAGATTAAAGATAGTAAGGGGAGCTATGTAAATATACATACTAAGGCTATTGATAATGACATAGAAAATTTAGTTTGTGATATAAATTTCTTATATGATGAAGGACAAAAAATACAAGCTAAGAATAAAAATATTGAGGAAGAGTTAAGAAGAAGTATTGCTAATATATCTCATGATTTAAGAACTCCATTAACATCTATAATGGGATATATTCAGCTTATAAATGAAGAAGATACTATGGAAGATGAGAGAAAGTCTTATATAGAGATTATAGAGAGAAGATGTAGTAGCTTACAAAAATTAATTTCAAGCTTTTATGATTTATCTAGGCTTCATAGTAGTGAATTTAAATTTGAATTAAAAAAGATAAATATAAAAAATATCTTATGTGATAATATAGCACAATATTATAATGAATTTGTAAATAAAGAAATAGAACCAATTATAGATATAGAAGAAAATATATCATCAATTGTATCTGATGATAAAGCTGTAAATAGAATTTTTTCTAATTTAATAGGAAATATGTTAAAGCATGGTGATGGAAAAGTAAAAATCTCCTTAAGAGAAGAGGATAAATATATAGTAACAACTTTTTGCAATAGTGCTAAAGGGCTAACCACAGAAAATGTAGAGAAAATATTTAATCGGTTTTACACTGCTGATAAATCAAGAAGTGATATGAATACAGGATTAGGGCTTGCTATTACTAAGTCATTAGTAGAAGGTTTAGGAAATAGTATAGATGCTAGTTTGGAAAATGGTATTTTAAACATAAAGATAAAATGGAATAAAGTATAAGTTTGGTAATAAAGTATATTTATTAAATAAAAATTAAATTAAATTTTTTATGTAAAAATAAGTTGACAAAAATAATTTAAGGTAATAAAATACAAATATAAAATTTAATAAATCTTCAGGGCAGGGTGAGATTCCCTACCGGCGGTAAAGCCCGCGAGCCTCATGGCATGATTCGGTGAGATTCCGAAGCCGACAGTAAAGTCTGGATGAAAGAAGATAGATGAAAAGTATAGTATAATCTTAACTATATTTAGTAAGTGATTTATTTTGCTCTGAAATATTATATATTTCAGAGCTTTTTGTTTATGCTTATAAATACTTGGGTTAACTATTTAAGGTTAATTCATAAGTAAATATGTGTTTTACATACATAGGTAGTTAAGATTTTTATTAAGTATATTAATTAATATATTGATTTTTATTAAAGTTAAGATATTAATTTTTATAAATACTTCCATTATATGGCCCTGAGATTTAATCTCAGGGCTTTTAATTTTTAATTATAAGATTTATTAAGTTTAAGTTTTTATGATTGAGAGATGATTAAAGTGGATAAAAAATTTATGTACTTAGCTATAGATTTAGCAAAGCAAGGAAATGGTAAGGTGAATCCCAATCCACTAGTTGGAGCAGTTATTGTTAAAGATGGAAGAGTAATTGGACAAGGATATCATGAAGAGTATGGGAAAGCACATGCAGAAGTTAATGCCTTTAAAAGCTTAAGAGAAAGTTCTGAAGGGGCAACTATATATGTGACATTGGAACCTTGTTCTCATTATGGAAAGACCCCACCATGTGTAGATAAAATAATTGAAAATAAAATTTCTAAGGTAGTAATAGGAACTTTGGATCCCAATCCGTTAGTAGCAGGAAGAGGAGTAAGAAAACTAAGAGATTCTGGTATAGAGGTAGTAGTTGGGATACTTGAAGAAGAGTGTAAAAATCTTGCAGAAGTTTTTATGAAATATATAGTTACTAAAACCCCTTTTGTAGTATTAAAAACTGCTATGACATTAGATGGAAAGATTGCTACACAGACTGGAGAGTCTAAATGGATTACTTGTGAGAAATCAAGAAGAAACGTTCACAAGTTAAGAAATGAATTATCAGCTATCATGGTTGGAGTAAATACAGTAGTAAAGGATAATCCAGAACTTACTTGTAGACTTGAAGGTGGAAGAAATCCAGTAAGAGTAATAGTTGATAGCAAGCTTAGAATTCCAATAGAATCAAAAGTTATAAATGATAAATTGTCTAGAACTATTATAGCTACAACGAAAGAATCCAATAAATCAAAAAGAGATAGCTTAGAGAAATTGGGAGTAGAAATAGTCGTAGTAAAATCTAAAAATGAAAAAGTAGATTTAAAAGATTTAATGATTAAATTAGGAGAATTAAATATAGATAGTATTCTTTTAGAAGGTGGAGGTACGTTAAACTTCTCAGCTTTAGAAGAAGGAATTATAGATAAGGTACAAGCTTACATTTCACCTAAAATTATTGGTGGTGAAAAATCAAAAACTCCAGTAGAAGGTAATGGAGTAGAAGAGTTAAGTAAAGCTATATTATTAGAAAATATCACTACCGAAAGTGTTGGAGAGGATATATTAATACAAGGTTATATTAAGAGAGGTGAAAACTAGATGTTTACAGGGATAGTAGAAGAAATAGGAGAAATTAAAGGAATAAAAAGAGGGGAGAAATCTTCAGTACTTGTAGTTAAGGCTAATAAGGTATTAGATAAATCAAAATTAGGGGATAGCATTTGTACTAATGGAGTATGTTTAACTGTTACAAATATTAATAGAGATACATTTGAAGCAGATGTTATGGCTGAGACATTACGTAAGAGCAATTTAGGTAATCTTTCTATTGGAAGTAAAGTTAATTTAGAAAGAGCCTTAAGTTTAGAAACTAGACTTGGTGGACATATAGTAAGTGGACATATAGATGGAATTGGTGAAGTTATTTCTTTAGTTAAAGAGGATAATGCTACTTGGGTAAGTGTAAAAGCTGAACCTGAACTTTTAAAGTATATAGTTTATAAAGGCTCTATAGCAATAGATGGAATAAGCTTGACAGTTGCATATGTAGATAATGAGATATTTAAAGTTTCTATAATTCCTCATACTGGAGAAAAAACAATACTTTTAAAGAAGAGGTGTGGGGATACTGTAAATCTTGAGTGTGATGTAATAGGAAAATATGTTGAAAAGTTATTAGGATTAGCTAAAAAAGAAGAAAGTAAAAAAACATCTATAAGCGAAAGCTTTTTAAGAGAAAATGGATTTTTATAGTGGAGGAGAGAGAGTATGTTTAAATTTAATAGTATTGAAGAGGCTATAGAAGATATAAGAGAAGGAAAGATTGTAGTAGTAATTGATGATCCTGATAGAGAAAATGAGGGAGATCTTTTAATGGCTGCAGAAAAGGTTACAGGAGAAGCTATAAACTTTATGGCCAAGTATGGTAGAGGTCTTATATGTATGCCAATTGAAGAGAAGAGAGCTAAAGAGTTAAATATTGGACCAATGGTATCAAATAATACAGATAATCATGAAACAGCATTTACAGTTTCTATAGACCATATTGAGACAACTACAGGAATTTCTGCCTTTGAAAGAGCGTTAACAATACAAAAGGTTTTAGAAGATGATAAACCAGAGAATTTTAGGAGACCTGGGCATGTATTTCCTCTAATAGCTAAAGAAGGAGGAGTACTAGAGAGAATAGGACATACTGAAGCTGCTATAGATTTACCTAAGCTTGCAGGGCTAAAGGCAGCAGGTGTTATATGTGAAATTATGAGTGAAGATGGAACTATGGCAAGAACTCCAGAGCTTATTGAGTTTGCAAAGTATCATAATTTAAAGATTATTACTATAGCAGATTTAGTTAAATACAGAAAAAGCAAAGAGCTGAAAGATACTTTAGTTGAAAGAGTAGTAGAGATAAAAATGCCTACAAGATATGGTGATTTTAAGATGTTTGGATTTATAAATAAATTAAATGGAGAACATCATGTTGCTTTAGTTAAAGGTGATATAAATGAAGAGACGCCAATTTTAGCTAGGGTACATTCAGAGTGTTTAACTGGTGATGCATTAGGCTCTAAAAGATGTGATTGTGGAGAACAATATGATTCAGCTATGAAGAGAATTGCAGAAGAAGGTTCTGGAATACTTCTTTATATGAGACAAGAAGGAAGAGGTATTGGACTTATAAATAAGATGAAAGCATATGCACTTCAAGATGAAGGATATGATACTGTACAAGCTAATGTGATGTTAGGATTTCCAGCAGATATGAGAAGTTATGATGTTGCAGCCGCTATTTTAAAGGACTTAGGAGTAAAAAAATTAAGTCTTATGACGAATAATCCAAGAAAGATAGATGGGTTAGGTGAATTTGGAATTGAGATAGTAGATAGAGTACCTATACAAATGAATCATAATGAGAAAAATGAATTTTACTTAAAAACTAAAAAAGAAAAATTAAATCACATGTTAAATTATTAAAATTTAAATAAATAAAAGATATGAAATATTAGGAGGAAATAAAAATGAGAACAATAGAAGGGAATTTAGTATCAAAAGGGCTTAAGGTAGGAATAGTAGTAGGAAGATTTAATGAATTTATAGTTTCAAAATTATTAGGTGGAGCTTTAGATGGATTAAAGAGACATGGAGTTGAAGAAAATGATATTGAAGTAGCTTGGGTACCAGGAGCATTTGAAATTCCACTAGTAGCTAAAAAGATGGCTCAAAATGAAAAGTATGATGCAGTAATATGTTTAGGAGCAGTAATTAAGGGATCTACACCTCACTTTGACTATGTGTGTTCTGAAGCATCAAAGGGAATAGCTTCAGTTTCATTACAAACTGAAAAGCCAGTAATATTTGGAGTATTAACAACAGATTCTATTGAACAAGCTATTGAAAGAGCTGGAACTAAAGCTGGTAACAAAGGGTATGATGCAGCAGTAACAGCAATTGAAATGGCAAATCTTTTAAAGAATTTCTAAGACTATGAATAAGAAAATTAATATTATATTTGATTATGATGGAACACTGCATAATAGTATAAAAATTTATGGACCAGCTTTTAGAAAAGCATATGAATATTTAATTAAAGAAGGGTATGCAGAAGAGAAGGTTTGGGAGGATAAAGAAATAAGTAAATGGTTAGGATATAGTGCAAAAGATATGTGGAATAACTTTATGCCTAATTTACAAGAAGAAGTAAAGAAAAAATGTAGTTCTATTATAGGAAATTCAATGATTGAATATTTAAGCCAAGGTAATGCAGAATTATATGATGGTACTATAGAATTACTTAAAGAGTTACAAGAAAGAGGATACAATTTGATTTTCTTAAGTAATTGTAAAATTAAATATATGAATGAGCATAATAAATTGTTTAAATTAGATAAATATTTTAATGATTTTTATTGTACAGAACAATTTGAATTTAAGCCTAAATATGAAATATTTAATTTTATAAAAGAGAAGTACCATGGTGATTTTATAGTTATTGGAGATAGATTTGTAGATATTGAAATTGCCAAAGTACATAATTTACAATCTATAGGTTGTTTATATGGATTTGGTAGTTATGAAGAATTAAAGGAAGCTACTTTTTTAGCAAAGGAAATTACTGAGTTGAAGGATTTAATATACAATATTAAATAGTAATATAATAAAGGAGTATTTAGTTTAACTAAATATTCCTTTAATTTTATGAAGTTATTTTTATTATAAATAATTATATTAAGTAATTTTAAGATGGTATAATTAGGTTGATTAGTTTATGTATTAGAAAGGTATTATTTTATGAGCAATTTATTAATAATAGAAGATGATGTTATGTTGAATCAAGGAATAGCATTTAATTTTCAGATGGATGGGTTTAACATTACTTCAGCTTTTACTTTAGAGGAAGCTAGAGAAAAATTAGATAAAGAAAACATAGATATTATAATATTAGATTGTAATTTACCAGATGGTAGTGGATTTGATTTTTGTAAGAATATAAGACAAAAGTATACAACTCCAATTGTATTTTTAACTGCATGTGATACAGAACTTGACATAATAACAGGGTTAAGGATAGGGGCAGATGACTATATTACTAAGCCGTTTAGTATTAATGTTTTAAGAGAAAGAGTTCTAACAGTACTTAGAAGGTGTGGTAAAAATAGCATATCTTCAAATATTATTAAAGAGGGGGAGTTTAAAATAGATTTAGACAAAATCACAGTACAGAAAAATGGAGAAAGTATAGTTTTGGCTCCTACAGAATATAAATTGTTAAAAAAACTAATTTTATCTAAGGGTGAAATTTTAACGAGACAAGTTTTACTAGAAGAGTTATGGGAAAATGAAGAATATGTTGAAGAGCATGCTCTAACAGTAAATATTAATAGACTTAGAAATAAAATTGAAGATAATCCATCAAAGCCTAGATATATTAAAACTGTGTATGGAATTGGATATGCTTGGACAGGTGAGAAGTATTGATAAGATTAAAGAGGATGTTTTTAAATAATATATATAGTATTTTTACTATTTTAGTTTCAATAATAAGTATTATATTTTTAATAATTATTAAGTTGAATATAAATTATATCATTACTACTAATCAGAGTATTTACAATGAAGCAAATAGTTTATTCTTTATAATTGGAATATTTATTTTAATAATAGCTTTAATTATTCTAGGGTTCATATATGTTGTTAGAAAAAATATTTTAAGTTTTTCCAACAATATGTGTGATATTATAGATAAAGTTATTTATAAAGAGGAAAATATAGAGTTTGTGGAAGATGAGGAAACTATATTTTCAAAGTTACAACATAAGTTAAAAAAGCTCGTTGAAATATTAGATAATAATAGAGAAGAGGCTTTAATAGAAAAAGAGAATATAAAATCTCTTATAGGAGATATTTCACATCAAATTAAGACGCCAATAGCTAACATTACTATGTATAATGATACATTAATTCAAAGAGACCTAAATAGAAATCAGCAAAGTATGTTTTTAAATAATATGAAGTTTCAAGTATCTAAGCTAGAGTGGCTGGTGCAAGCTTTGATTAAAATGTCGAGGTTAGAAAGTAATATAATATCGCTAAATAAAGTTAATAGCACTTTAAGTGATACTATAGCTAATGCTTTAAGTGGAGTGTACTTAAAGGCTGAAGAGAAAGAGATTGACTTAGAAATAGAATGTCCAACATTTATAAAGGCAAATCATGATAAAAAGTGGACTAGTGAAGCTTTGCTTAATATTATTGAAAATGCAGTAAAATATACTGATAATGGCGGTAGAATTAGTATTTCTGTTGAGGAATGGGAGTTATTTACTAAGATAGATATTATGGATACAGGTATAGGAATTTCTGAAGAAGATATAAATAATATATTTAAAAGGTTTTATAGGAGTAGAGAGGTATCAGAAGTTGAGGGGATAGGAATAGGATTATATTTAACTAATGAGATCATAATAAAACAAGGGGGATATATTAAAGTAAAATCTAAAAAAGGAAAAGGAACAACTTTTTCAGTATTTTTACAAAGATAAAGTAAAAAAACAACGCTTAAGTAAAATTAAGCGTTGTTTTATTTTAATTTTATTCTAAGCCTACAAAGTCAGATGGGAATGGAGCAATTACACTAACTAGTATAATATCTTCATTACCTGTATTTTTTAGACCATGTTGTGCATCTTTAGTAGATAAAAGCATATCTCCTTTAGTGAAAGGAACCTCTTTATCTTTTTCAGGGTAAACTACTCCAGTTCCTTGAATACAAATCCATAAGTCGTCTGATGTAGTATGCTTATGTGTAGGGATAAATTGATTAGGCTTTACAACCCAAACAGCAGCGGTAGTAGAATCGGAAGTATAAACTACTGTTTTCTTAGCTTCTTTATCATCACCTTGAGCAACTTGGCTTAATTTAAATAAACGATTTTCCATAAAATAAGTCTCCTTTAAAAAGTAATTCTTAAATAGGTTATGGAGTAATAAATAATATATACTTTGTATTTTCCTAGACTATAATAATATTTTTACAACCATTTTTTTCTGAAATATTTTTAAGTTCATCCATATATTTATCAGAAGGACTTGGGTGAGACTTTAAAGAGTGCCTTACTCCAAGATTTCTGAACTTTATAAGTTTATATCTTATATTTGGATCATATTTGTTTATAATTTCAGAAACTCTTTTTACTGTTTCTTCATTATTAAATATTTCAGGAACGATGACAGTTCTTACCTCATAAAGTTTACCTATAGAAGCTAAGTAGTCCAAATTTGATAATACATGTTTATTATCAAAATCTATATATTTGTTATGTATACTATTATCGAATGATTTAACATCAAGCATAACACCATCACAAAGTTCTAAAAGATTAGCCATTTCTTTAAAGTCCTTAGAACCATTACTATCAACAAAACAAGTTAATCCTAATGATTTAGCTTTAGTAAATAAACTTATCAAAAAGTCTTCTTGAAGAGTACATTCTCCACCTGATACAGTTATTCCTTGGATAAAAGGTTTATAGTTAGTTACTTCATTAATTATATCATCAGTAGACATTTTAGAAACTTTAGGACTACTGTTATTATTACATGCTTTTATACAAGCATCACAATTACAGCATTTTGTTTTATCCCAAAAAACTTTACTGTTATTTTGAGCAATAGCTCCATTAGGGCAAGCTGTGATACATGTACCACAGTTACCACATATATTTATTGTTTCAGGATTATGACAGTAGATACAGTTGAAATTACAGCCCTGTAGAAAAATAGCAGTTCTATTTCCTGGCCCATCAACAGAGCTAAAAGGAATTATATTATTAACGAATCCAGTCATTATCGTATCATTCTCTCAAGTACTTTACCGTTTTGAACTTGTCCTTGTCCTAAAACAACTGTATCTTGAAGTGTAGCTTCACCTCTATTTAGCTTTTCAATTTCACTTTTCTTAACTAAGTATCCAGTTATTCTTATTACATCAGCATCTGAAGAGTAAAGTGAGAAATATCTCATACCTTCTCTAAATGCACCTTGAATTATATTTAATATAAATTCAGGGTTGTTCATTGCATTCATTTCAAATGGGAATATATCACCAACACCTGATGGGAAGTATTTATGAAATCTAGCAGTTTGTTTTAAGTGCTTCCATAATTCAGGTTCTTCGCCTATTGGAATTCTTGAACCTGGGCTTATATTTATATCATCACCAATACCTACTTGAGCATGAAGTAAAAGTCTTTTGTTAGTAACTTTACAGTGTTTACTTTCAAAGTTATTTATGAAGTTTTCCATAAAGTCCATTATTCTAACGCCAAGATCATCAGCTTTTTTGCAGTGACCAAATTTGTCTTCTAAATTTTCAGCTTTAAGTAGGATATTAACAGCTTCAGCAAGTCCTACAAGACCAAACATAGAAGTAAATCTATCTTTGCTTATAAATCCTTCTTTTACTAAGAAGTTAGTTTCAAAGAAAGTACTTTCTTCAACTATGTATCTAATTCTTTCATTTATATATTCAGCCATACATTGCATAGCATTAGGTAATTTATCATTGAAGAAATCATCAATATCAGTAGCAGTAGAAGCTAAAGTAGATAATCTCATTCTAACTAAGGTATGAGCTCCACCGCCAACATGTAGACCATTGTAGCAGCTAGCAATTCCGTAGTTACCTAAATCTTCGGTAAACATTTTATGATTTGCAAAGCTTGGTTTAGCTGTAACTAATGCTGTTTTAATAGCTTCAATAGCTAAATCGGTTGGAGTTTCTTCACTATATTTTAAAGTTAAGTTAGGAATAGCATTTTCTAACTCTCTTTCAACTTCTAATATTATTTTAGCCGCCCTAGTTGGTTTTGGACCTAAGTTACCATGGCAGAAAGAGTCTGTTATAGTTCTATCTAATTGAGTTAAGAATAATCTAATTGCAAGCTTAGCTTCAGCTTCATCTACTATAAATGGCTCTAATAGGTAGTCTATATTACCAATGTAAACTGGCATTGAAGTGATTGAAGGAACATGTTTATACATTATTAATAAATTTGTAGTAGCTTCCCATATGTTTGTTGGAGGAGCTAATTCTAAAAATTTACATCCTTCTTTTATGAACTTTTCATAATCAGGAAGTATATATCTAGGTCTATAAGGTACATTACCTTCGAATAAATCACAGATTATACCTGCATCTCTTAGTTTTTGAGTTTCGTCAGAAATATTTAATACTTTTACACTATTTTCAGCATATCTAGCTAAAGATAATACTTTTTGTTCATATGTTAAAGTAACGTCTTTAACAATTTTTTCGATATCGTTCATATTGTCACCTCTAAAGTCATCTTATGTTCCTATAGATTATAACATATAATTAATTTATTTAATTATAGTAAATATCGGTTGGTACACTTTATTATTACATCTAAATTAATAGTGTTTTTAATATTCCAATAAATAATTAATGAAATTATTATAAAAATAATATATAATGAATGATAACGAACGCTATATAAATGCTTATGTTAGTGAGTTGCATTTATATAGCGTTCATTTTTATGTGGAAAATAATTTTTATTAAAGAGGAGAAATAATGTTATTTAAAGATTTAAATATAATAGAACCTATATTAAAGGCTATAGAAGAGTCAGGATATGAAAAACCAACACCAATTCAAGAGCAATCAATACCATCAATATTAGGTGGAAGAGATATATTAGGCTGCGCACAAACAGGAACAGGTAAGACGGCAGCTTTTTCTATTCCGATATTACAAAGAATAAGTGAAGAGAAGATGGTTAATAATGAGAGAGTGTTAAAAGCTTTAATAGTAGCTCCAACAAGAGAGTTAGCAATACAAATAGGTGAAAATGTTGCTACATATTCAAAGCATTTAGATATTAAAAGTACAGTAATATTTGGCGGTGTAAATCAAAGTTCACAAGTTAGAAAAATAAAATCTGGAATAGATGTTTTAATAGCAACACCAGGAAGACTTATAGATTTATCAAATCAAAGACATGTTGATTTAAAAAATGTTAAGTATTTTGTACTTGATGAAGCAGATCGTATGTTAGATATGGGAATGATTCATGATGTAAAGAGAATAATATCAAAATTACCTAAAGAAAGACAAAATTTATTATTCTCAGCTACTATGCCTAAAGAAGTTATGAAACTTGTAAACTCTATTTTGAAAAATCCAGTTAAGGTAGAAGTTCAACCAGTTTCATCAACAGTAGATATTATTTCACAAGGGGCATATATGGTCTCAAAGAAAAATAAAAAGTCACTATTAGTACATTTACTAAAGGATGAATCTATAAAATCAGTTATAGTCTTTTCAAGAACTAAACATGGTGCAAATAAAATAGCAAAGGACCTTAATAATGTAGGTATTGAAGCAGCAGCTATTCATGGTAACAAATCTCAAAATCAAAGACAATTAGCTTTAAATAATTTTAAAGAAGGTAGTTTAAGAGTTTTAGTTGCTACAGATATAGCAGCTAGAGGTATAGATGTAGATGAATTATCACATGTTATAAATTACGATTTACCAGATGTCCCAGAGACATATGTACATAGAATAGGACGTACAGGAAGAGCTGGGAGAGAGGGAGTTGCAATTACTTTATGCGATTCAGAAGAACTAGAAATATTTAGAAGAATTGAAAAAGTTATAGGAAAATCAATACCAGTACTCGAAGAAGAAAAGTTTGAAATAATTAATATAGTACCACCTGTCATAAAACAAGGTACTGATAAACATAAGAGTAATAATAGTAGAAAATCAAGAAGGTATCAAGGAAAAGGCAAGGAACAAAAAAATAGAAACGAAAAAATGAGTAATGGAAGTAGAGATAGAAAATATAGTACAAATAATAAACTAAATAAAAGGTAATAAATAATAGTCGTAATTATTTGCGGCTATTTTTATTAGAATAAAATATATGAAAATTGTTACATTTTATATGTAGAAATTAAAGAAGGTGTATATTTAGAATACTAAATATACACCTTCTTTAATTTAAGTGTAGGGATCTCTATAAGATCACCTATGAGGCACACAATTGAGTAATGCAATTTATATTACATTAGAGTGGTTTATGGTCATTTATAATTTTTGACACAAAAATGTAATTCTAATCATAAAAAGTATAATTTATAAAAAATGATGATAATTAGTACATTATAACTATCATCATTTAATAAATGTATGAGTATGAATAATTAATTTGTTGTTTTTATAAAGAATGCTATACCACAAGCGCCAGGACCAGCATGTACACCAACTGTACTACCTATTGCACTTATTGGACAATTTTTAAGATTATATGTCTTATCAATAAAAGTGGCGAATTGATTTAAATTAGATGATGAGCCAGTATATCCAAGAGTATAAGATCTAGTTTCATCTATTCCACCAGCTTCTTCTATTAAAGCTTTTATTTTTGAGTATGAATTATTAGTTCCTCTAGCTTTAGCAGCCATAGATACTGCACCGTCTTGAACCTTCACTATAGGTTTAAGATTTAATAGAGTACCTGCTAAAGCTGCAGCACTTGAAAGTCTTCCACCTTTTTTTAAGTATTCTAAAGTATCTACTGCAGCGAAAATACGAATATTTTGTTTTTCTCTTTCTAAGATTTCAAAAGTTTCTTCAATTGATTTACCATCATTTCTAAGTGAAATAGCATAATCAACTAGAACTTTTAAACCTAAAGTTACAGTTTGACTATCTACTATATAAATTTTTTCATATTCACAAATATTTTTCGCTATAGTTGCACTTTGATATGTGCCGCTTAAGGAGCTAGATAATGTGATTACAAGTACGGCTTCATCATTGTTTTTCGCTTTTTCAAATATTTTAAAGAAATCCTCAGGGGAAGGTTGGCTTGTCTGAGGTAAAACTTTTGCAGATTCTAATTTATTATAAAATTCCTCAGTACTTATATTAATTCCATCGTGGTATTCACCATCTTCAAAAAGAATACGAAGTGGAACTACTTGTATATTTTTTTCTCTTGCATCTACTTGTGTTATATCGGATGTAGAATCCGTAACTATATTAAAGTTCATAATAAACCTCCAAATTACTTTGATTATCAAATTAATATCATTTTAATTTAAAAATAAAATGATGTCAAGTATTTTGGGTATCAAACTAAAATAGTAATATTTTTGTTAGTTAAGTAATAGAAATAATAAATTTTAAGTTATTACTAATAATATAGACATAAATTAGTAGCAATTTATTAAGGGAAAATATGTTATTAGAGAGATAACAGATTTATAAGGAGGAGAAAGTATGAAAAAGTTAGATGGGAAAGTAGTTATTATTTATTTTTAAAAGTTTCATTAATATTTAATAAAATATAATTATTAAAAGTGATATAATTATATTTAAAATTATTAATTGGAGAAATTTATATGAGTTTTTTGACATTGGGAATTACAGCATTATCTGCATATGGCTTTTGTTATTATCAAAATAATAAAATACAAATAACAAGATTTAATATAGATTCAAGTAGTAATGATAATATAAAAGTTTTACAGCTTTCTGATTTGCATAGTAAGGAATTCGGAAAAGATAATAAGATATTGAAGGATATAATATTTAATGAAAAACCAGATATAGTAGTCGCTACTGGTGATTTAATAGATTCTAACATGAAAAGAATTGATAAAATAATTAGTTTTTTAGCTGAAGTAAATAATAATATTCCGGTATTCTATATTCCTGGAAATAATGAAATGAGATGTAAGAGAATTAATGAAATATTACATAAGTTAAGAGCTAATAATGTTGTAGTATTAGATAATGAAATAAAGACGATAAAGATAAAATCCACTATTATTAATATCTTAGGTTTAGTAGAAAATAGGATAGATAGTGGAGAATTATTTTATGAAAAAGTTAAGAGTAAATATGAGGGAGAAAAATCAGAGCTCTTACTAAAGAAGTTAGAAAATATGAATGGGTTAAAATTTGTATTATCCCATTATCCAGAAAATTATGATGCAAATGAAGATACATTATATAGTAGACACAACTTTGATATTATGTTTTCAGGTCATGCACATGGTGGTCAATTTATACTACCTTTTGTAGGAGGATTATTTGCCCCAGGGCAAGGAATACTACCAAAATATTACTCAGGGATGTATGGAGAAAATAATAAATTAATTGTAAGTAGGGGATTAGGGAATAGTGGTTTTCCATTAAGATTATTTAATAGACCTAATATAGTTGTTGTAGATATCCTAAGAAAATAATATTTGATTATTTTCTTAGGATTTTTATTATAAATATAACTTGTTTTTCATAATGATAATAGATAGGCATAAGTATTATAAGATATGCGTAGATTTACTTAAACTGTAAATGATGTTATTATTTATTTAGTATTAATTAGATGAGGTGAATAAATGGGAGCTGCTGTTTATAAATGTCCTAATTGTGGTGCACATGTAACATTTGATGCGCAGTCACAGAAAGGTAAATGTGATTATTGCCTAAGCACATTTTCAATTCAAGAGTTAGAAGATTATCTTAAAAAAGAAGATGATAGAAGTGGTGAATATAGTGAAGAACAGATATCAGATGAATTACGTGATGAAATAAATAATAATACAAGAGTATATAAGTGTCCAAGGTGTGGGGCAGAAGTGGTTGCGGATAAATCCACAGCAGCAACATTTTGCTATTACTGTCATGGACCAGTTATATTAACAGATAAATTATCAGGAGATTTCAAGCCTTCAAAAGTTATTCCCTTTAAGATTGATAAGAGAAAAGCAGAAGAAATTTTATTGAACTGGTCAAAGAAAAAATGGTTTATACCTAAGGAGTTTACATCAGCAAAGCAGCTTGAAAAAATAACTGGTATATATATACCATACTGGCTTTTTGACTGTGATGTAGATGGAAGCATGATGGCCATAGGAAAAAAAATAATGACTTGGAGACAGGGAGATTATGAATATACAAAGACTGATACTTATGAAGTATATAGAGAAGCTAAATTAAAATTTGATAATGTTCCTCATAACGCATCTTCAAAGGCAGATGATAAAGTTATGACAGCTATTGAACCTTTTGATTATAATGAGATAAAGGATTTTTCTATGGCATATCTTCCAGGATTTTTAGCAGATAAATATGATAGAACTAAGGAGGATGTATTACCTAGTATAAAGAGTACTATTAATAATTCTGTAAATAATATTTTAAGAAATTCTATTAATGGATATAGCATAGTAAGTGAAAGAAGTTTTAATAGTAAGTACAGCAATGCTAAATTTAAATACGCATTATTTCCTGTATGGATGTTAACTTATCAATTTAATAATAAAAATTATATATTTGCAATTAATGGACAAAGCGGAGAAGTATATGGATCTCTCCCAGTATCTAAAGGGCGTATAGGTATATTATTTACTATATTATTTGTGATTTCATTTATAGTAGCACTTATAGGAGGTATGCTTATATGAAAAAGATAATAAGTAGAGTTTTAGTAATTGCATTCATGATGATTTTATGTATTTCATTAAGTAGTAATATAAGTGCTGACCTTAAGAGAGTAGTAGATAACGCAACTTTATTTTCTGATGAAGAAATAAATAGTTTAGAAAGTTCTATTAATAAAATATCACATAAATATAATATGGATATAGTTATAGTAACAACTAATGATAATCAAGGTAAAAGCTCTAAGGAGTATGCAGATGATTTTTTTGACTATGAAGGCTACGGACTTGGTGATAAGAATAGTAGTATACTTATGCTTATAAATATGGATGACCGTGAAGTATATATTTCTACGTCAGGAAATGGTGAGAGATATTTTACAGATAGCAGAGTAGATAGTATTTTAGATGATGTATATTCATATTTAAGTGACGGTAATTACTCTAAAGGTGCAGAAATATTTTTAAAGGATACAAGCTATTGCTTAGAAAAAGGGATACCATCAAAACAATATACGGTTGATGCAAATGGTGATATTGTACTATCTACCGAAGCAAAAATAAAAAGAGTTTTTATTGCATTATTAATAGCGTTAGTAATAAGTTCAGTTATATGTGGAATTGTAGTTATGCAGTATAAAAAGCCAGCAGCATTACCTGAAGAAAATTACCTAGATAGAAATTCAATTAATTTTACTAGAAGAAGTGATAGATTTATAACGACAAATACTACTAGAAGAAAAATTCCTAAGAATAATGGTAATTCAGGCGGTAGTGGCGGAAGAACAACAACTCATACATCAAGTAGTGGAAATTCTCATGGTGGTGGAGGAAGGAAATTCTAAATAATTAAGAATTGTGAATTATTAATTATGGGGATGTCTCTAAAATGATTTTAAAAATAATTTTAGAGACATCTCATTTTTTCTTTTTAGGATAAAACAAGTAAAAATTTTAAAAATATTTTTTTAATATTGTATTAATTAATAAAAATAAATATTTATATTAATAGAAAATAGGTATATATTACTTGTTGTATTGGAAAAAATTATATATGATATGTTAAATTTAAGGAGAAAAATATGATTAAGTTAATTGTTGATAGTATTTGCGATTTGCCAGAAGAAATGTATGATAAATATGACATAGATATATTACCACTTAGAGTAATGATTAATGATAAAGAGTATTTAGATAGAGTAACTATAACGATAGACCAGGTTTATGAAGAAATGAGAAATGGTATTTTACCTAAAACATCTCAAGTATCGCCGGCAGCAATTTATGAAACATTTGATAGACATTGTGAGGAAGGTAATGATTTTATATATTTAGCGTTTTCATCTGTTTTATCTGGAACTTGTGATTTAGCAAAGAATATTTCAAAAGAATTTAAGGAAAGATATCCAGAAAGAAAAATAGAAGTTATAGATACAAAGGCTGGGGCCATAGGCATAGGAGTAATAGCTATGCAGGTAATAAAGCTTATTGAAAATAAAGAAAGCTTTGAGAATATTATCAACTATATTTATGAAATGACTAATCATATCGAGCATGTATTTATATTAGAAGATTTAAACTGGCTTATGAAAGGTGGCAGAATTAACAAGGTTCAGGCTGCTCTAGGGACAATGCTTGATTTAAAACCTATGTTAGATGTAAACAATGGTTATCTGGAAGTTATTAAAAAGGTTAGAGGGAAGAAAAAATCTATAAATACTCTTTTAGATATAGTTGAAGAAAGGATAGATGGGTTTACTGACCAGGTTATTGGAATAGGGCATGCTGATGATGAAGAAGCTGCAGAAGCGGTTGTTAAAGCTATAAAAGAAAGATTTGGAGAAGATACTAAATGTGTAATTACTAAAATAGGTTGTGTATTAGGAACTCACTTGGGAATAGGTGGAGTAGGAGTGATTTTCTTTAACAAAAAATTTGACTTTTATAATCAATGGTAAAAAATTACAAACAAAAACAGTATTAGCTTATTAAATAGTTAATACTGTTTTTATTTATAAATTTATTTGCTACAAAATGAGATGTGATAAATATGGGAAATTAATGGAACATAATTTATAGTTAGGAATAATATGTAGTATAAAAAATTTGGCTAAAGGAATCTAAAATAGTGAAAGTAAAAATATTTAATGGGAAAAATTTTAGAGAATTAGAAGATAGAATAAATAATTTTATTAAAGATAAGCGTGTTATTAGTATAAATTCTGAAACGACTTTTTGTGAGACGCGTGGATTAATATGGAGTGTGTTAATAGTTATTATTCTATATGAAGAAATTGATCATTGTGGATATTTAGATGCTAAATCATTAATTAATTTTGAAAAATATAAACTATAGTAAAAAAGGGAGTGACTAAAGATGAAAGTTGTTATACTTGCAGGTGGAAAGGGAATTAGAATGAGTCAATTAACAGTGGATACCCCTAAACCTCTATGTGAGGTTGGGGGTATGCCAATATTGTGGCATATAATGAAAATGTATCAGTATTATAAATTTAATGATTTCATTTTGTTATTAGGATATAAAGGGGAAAAAATAAAGGAATATTTTATGGATTACTACTGGAAAACTAATAGTTTTAAGTTAGATATGAATAGTGGAGATATAAAAGTGTATTCAGATCCTGAAGACTTTAAGATAACTTTCGTTGATACAGGTATTGATACAATGACTGGAGGAAGAATAAAAAGAGCTAAAGAATATATTGGAAACGAAACATTCATGTTAACTTATGGAGATGGCTTAGCTGATATAGATATAGAGGAATTATTAAAATTTCATAAGAAGCAAGGAAGGATAGCAACTGTAACTGGAATATATAAAAAGAGTCAATATGGCATTTTAACAGTAGGAGATGGAGTAGCTAAATCATTTGAGGAAAAGAAAAATACAGAAGAAATAATAAATGGTGGATTTTTTGTATTCGAACCAGAAATATTTAATTATTTAGAAAATGATTCAACATGTGTTTTAGAGCAAAGTCCATTGAAAAAGTTAGTTGCAGATAATCAGTTAGCAGTTTATATGCATAATGGTTTTTGGACTGCAATGGATACTTTAAGTGATATTAATAATGTAAATATAATGTGGAATGAGGGAAGGAGATTGTGGAAAATATGGTAGGTACAAATGATAAGTTTTGGAAAGATAAAAATATTTTTATAACTGGTGGAACAGGATTTTTAGGTAGCTATTTAACTAAGGCTCTTGTTGATTATGGTGCTAATGTAACCTTATTGGTAAGAGATGATATACCAAAATCTAATCTTTATAGTGGTGATGAATATAAATCCATAAATGTAGTACGAGGAAGTTTAGAAGATTATTATTTAATAGAAAGAATATTAGGAGAATATGAGATAGATACAGTTTTTCATTTAGCAGCTCAAGCAATTGTAGGCGTTGCAAATAGGAATCCATTAGGAACATTTATTTCTAATATTCAAGGAACATGGAATATACTTGAAGCATCCAGGAGAAGTCCATTAATTAGAAGAGTGGTAGTGGCATCTAGCGACAAAGCTTATGGAGATCAAGAGAAGCTTCCATATGATGAAAGTATGCCTTTACAAGGAAAACATCCTTACGATGTTTCAAAGAGTTGTGCAGATTTAATTGCTCAAAGTTATTATGAAACCTATAAGCTACCAGTTTGTATAACTAGATGTGGAAATTTATATGGTGGAGGAGATTTAAATTTTAATAGAATTATTCCCCAAAGTATTAAATCAATATTAAAAGGAGAAGCACCAATAATTAGAAGTGATGGTACCTTTATCAGAGATTATTTTTATGTTGAAGATGCAGTAGAAGCATATATTACTTTAGCAGAAAAAATTGAGGAGCAAAATTTAGGAGGACAAGCATTTAATTTTAGTAATGAAATTCAATTAACAGTTTTAGAATTAGTAGACAAAATATTAAATATTATGGGTAGTGAATTAAAACCTATAATATTAAATATAGGAAGTAATGAAATAAAACATCAATATTTATCTGCAAAGAAAGCTAGAGATATATTAGGATGGAATCCAAAGTATACAATAGAGGATGGATTAGCAAAAACAGTAAAGTGGTATAAAGAGTTTTTAGGAGATAAATAGGTATGAAAAAGAGTGTTTTTTGTGCTGTTGTTTCTAAGACAAGGTTAATTCAAGGTATTGCTTGCTTTTTATCTTTATATGAAACACTGGATGATTTCGTAATATATGTTCTTTGTGTAGATAATAAATGTTATGAATTCTTAAAGAAAGTTAATTTTGATAGACTAAGATTATTTACAATATCTCAACTAAATAGAGCTGATTTAATAGATTTAGAGGATAAGAGATTATTGAATCAATATTGTTGGACATTAAAACCAGGGTTTATAAGATATATTTTTGAGATGGATAACTCTATAGAAAGGGTGACTTATATAGATTCAGACCTATTCTTTTTACAAGACGTTAGAATAATTTTTGAGAATCAGCCTGAGGCATCTGTATTACTATCAAGTGGAGAAATATTTTTGCCTATGTATTCTAAGGAATTTAATCAATATATGCAGTATCTTACTGGTAAGTATAACTCAGGATTTATTAGTTTTAAAAACGATATAAATGGCATAGAGTGTGTAAAGTGGTGGGATAAGAAGTGTATTGAAAGTTGCACGGCAAATCCGGAAGATAATAAGTTTGGGGACCAGAAATATCTTGAGGATATGCCATTCTTATTTAAAGATGTTGAAGAGATTACAACACCAGGTATAAATATTGGACATTGGAATTATCCGAAATATAGATTTAGTGTTAGAGATAGCAATATAATGGTAAATAATGATAAATTGATTTTCTATCACTTTAGTGGTTTTAGAATAGTTAATAAGAATGATATAAGACAAATTCACGAAGAAGATAGAATAAATCAACCTTTTATATATGAAATATATAGAAAGCTATTAACTAATCTTATTGATGAAGTTGAAAAGATTGATCCGACATTTATAGAGTATAAAACAGTAGCTGAAGTTGAAGATAATTAACTAATAAGGTATAAGGAGATAGATTTTATGAGAGTGAGCGTCATAATTCCATCTTACAACTCGAGAGAAAGGTTATATTATAATTTAATAACTTTAAATAATCAAGATTGTGACTATGATACTTTTGAAGTAGTTGTAGTTGATAACGGATCTAATGATAACACAATAGAGATGTTAAAGGAGTTTGAATCTAAATATCCTCTTAAGTTTGTAAGAGTAAAGGAGAATAAAGGAATTGCACATGGTAGAAATGAAGGGGTAAAAAGAGCAGAAGGAGATATATTAATATTTCACGATAGTGATATGTTAGCACCTATAGATTTCATAACCAGACATTTAAAGCACCATGAAGAAGGAAATATAGTTGTATGTGGTGTTCCATGGAAGCGAATAAATACTTTTTATTATAAAGAATTAGAGAAAGCTGGTTTGAATTATAAAGATGATATATTACCTATATATGGAATGGATATAGATGATATTAAGATGGACAAGCAACCATTAATAAGTAGTGAATCTATAGTAGATAGAAGTTATTTAAATTATATTTATAATTTAGATACAGATTTTATGAAAATTTTAAAAGGTATATTAGATAGATACGGAGATAATTTTAGAGACTATGCTTTACCATGGAGATTTTTCATAACTAATAACGTTTCTGTAGAAAGAAGTAGAGTTATACAGGTTGGTATGTTTGATGAAAGTATAGTTGGTTATGGGTATGAAGATTATGATTTAGGTATACGACTATATAAATCTGGAAGTAAATTTGTATTTGATAAAGATATTTTAAATGTTCATCAGGAACATCCAAGTAATATAAGAATAAGCGAAGCTCATGATAATGTGAATTATATATGTAGTAAATATAATAATGTATATTTCTTAGATGTAATATTAGTTTGTGTATCATATGTAACCTCTATTGATGGAAGTACTATTAACGAATTAGTAATTGATATAAATAATATGCTTCCAGTTACTTCGTTTAGGAGATTATTAGAGATATTTTTAGAACTAATTCAAACTTGCAGAAAACGCTTCTTTGTAGAAGGAGTTAAAGATAGATATAGTATTATGCCTAATATTTATATAAACCTAGAAGAATTAATAATGGAATTAAAATATTTAAGAGATAAGTTTGGAATTAAATATTTTACAGAAGCAATGCTAGCATTAATAAGAGATATATACAGGATTTAGTATGGTTTGTAAATAGTTAATAGAAAGGAGGAAAAGACATTGGAGAAATATCATTTCAGTATGATCTTATCAGAGCAACATTTATTCAAAGCTATACCTATGTATATTTCTTTACGTCAGTATTGCAAAAGTTTTAAGTTATTCATTTTATGTATGAATGAGTCGGTATATGCAATATTAAACAAGATAGGTTTTAAAGATATTATATTAATTCCAATAAAGTATTTAGAAGATAATAATTTTGAATTATTAAAAGCTAAATCAAATAGATCTTTTCATGAATATTGTTGGACATTAAAACCTATATTTTTATATTATATTATGAATCAGTATGATAAAGCTAAATACTATGCACATGTTGATGCGGATTTATTCTTCTTTTCAAATATAGATAATGTATTCGATGAAAATCCTAATGCTTCAATTTTCTTAACTCATCATAGAAATTCAGAAGAATTTAAACATTATTATGAATTAAGTGGAATATATAATACAGGATTTGTAGGATTTAGAAATAATAATGAAGCAAGGGTAGCAGTAAGATTATGGGGAGACAGATGTTTAAAGAAGTGTACTATGGAGTATGATACGGTTGATAAAACCTTTGGTGATCAACGGTATGTTGAAGATTGGGTAGATATATTTAAAAATGTACATGTAGTCAATTCTATTGGAGCTAATGTTGCATTTTGGAATATAAAAAATTATAAAGTTTCAAAGAGATATAATAATGTTTATATAAATGAAACACCATTAATATTTTATCACTTCTCAAGTGTAGTAATATTAGGACCTAGAGAATTCGATTTATGTTCATTTTATCATATAGATGACGAGAATATATTGGTATATATATATGACCCATATGTAAGATTATTATCAAATGGAATAGAGGGTATGAAGAAAGAATTTCCATGGTTTAATATAGGATTTGTTGATAGGAGAAATATCATTAATCTTCATAATTATAAGATATAGATAAAGGAGCTATTTTATAATAGCTCCTTTAATACATATTTAATTACATTGATTTATGGAATGTTCTGTTTATAACATCTAATTGTTGTTCTCTAGTTAATTTGATGAAGTTAACAGCGTATCCAGATACTCTGATTGTTAATTGTGGGTATTCTTCTGGGTGTTCCATAGCATCTAATAGAGTTTCTCTATCAAATACATTTACGTTTAAGTGTTGAGCTCCTTGAGAGAAGTATCCATCCATCATAGCACCTAAGTTAGTGATTCTACCTTCAGCAGTCTTTCCTAAAGCATCAGGAATGATTGAGAATGTATTAGAAACACCGTCTTGAGAATGTTCATATGGAATCTTAGCAACAGAGTTTAATGATGCTAAAGAACCACTGTTATCTCTTCCGTGCATTGGGTTAGCTCCTGGTGCAAATGGTTCTCCTGCTTTTCTTCCACATGGAGTTGTACCAGTCTTCTTACCGTAAACAACGTTTGATGTAATTGTTAATACTGATTGAGTATGTGTAGCATTTCTGTAAGTTTTGTTTTGTCTGATTTTGTTCATCATAGACTCAACTAACCATGCAGCAATTTCATCAACTCTATCATCATCATTTCCGTATTTAGGGAAGTCACCTTCAACTTCGAAGTCTACAGCTATTCCTTCTTCATTTCTTATTGGCTTAACTTTAGCGTATTTTATAGCAGATAATGAGTCAGCACAAACTGAAAGTCCAGCTATACCACAAGCCATTGTTCTGAATACATCTCTATCATGTAAAGCCATTTGTAATTTTTCATATGAATATTTATCATGCATGTAGTGAATAACATTTAAAGTATTAACATAAAGGTTAGCTAACCAATCTGTCATTGTTTCAAATCTATCCATTACTTCATTGTAATCTAAGTATTCATCAGTTAGTGGAATAGTCTTTGGTCCAACTTGAACACCAGACTTTTCATCTCTACCACCGTTTATAGCGTAAAGTAAAGTCTTAGCTAAGTTAACTCTAGCACCGAAGAATTGCATTTGCTTACCAACTCTCATTGCAGATACACAACAAGCGATAGCATAGTCATCTCCCCAGTATGGAGCCATTAAGTCATCATTTTCGTATTGAACTGATGATGTATCAATAGATACCTTAGAACAGAAATCTTTGAATCCTTGAGGTAATCTAGTTGACCATAAAACTGTTAAGTTTGGTTCTGGTGATGGCCCTAAAGTGTAAAGTGTGTTAAGTACTCTGAATGAGTTCTTAGTAACTAAAGTTCTTCCATCTAATCCCATACCACCGATTGATTCAGTAACCCAAGTTGGATCTCCTGAGAATAAATCGTTGTATTCTGGAGTTCTTAAGAACTTAACTAATCTTAACTTCATTACGAAGTGGTCCATTAATTCTTGAGCTTCTTCTTCAGTGATAACACCGTTTCTTAAGTCTCTTTCTATATATATATCTAAGAATGTAGAAGTTCTACCAAGTGACATAGCAGCACCATTTTGGTCTTTTATAGCACCTAAGAATCCAAAGTATAACCATTGGATAGCTTCTTTAGCATTTGTAGCTGGAGCTGATATATCAAATCCGTAAGTTGCAGCTAATCCTTTTAATTCTTTTAAAGCAGCTATTTGGTCAGATAATTCTTCTCTTAATCTGATAACTTCTTCATCTATAGTCTTAACTTCTAAGCTTAATTTTTGTTGTTCTTTATCTTGTATTAATCTGTCTACACCGTATAGAGCAACTCTTCTATAGTCACCTATGATTCTTCCTCTTCCGTAAGCATCTGGAAGACCAGTGATAACACCTGATTTTCTAGCTAATCTCATTTCTGTAGTATAAGCATCGAAAACACCTTGGTTATGAGTTTTTCTATATTTGCTAAATATTTCAGATATTCTTGGGCTAACTTCATATCCGTATGCTTTAGCAGCACTTTCAGCCATTCTTATACCACCATAAGGCATAACAGCTCTTTTTAATGGAGCGTCAGTTTGAACACCAACTATTTTTTCGAAAGCTTGATCTATATAACCAGCTTTATATTCATTTATTCCTGATATAGTTTCAGTATCTAAATCTAAAACTCCACCATTTTCTCTTTCTTTTTTGAAAAGTTCACTAACTTCTGCCCAAAGTTTTTTAGTGCCTTCAGTTGCACCAGCTAAGAAACTGTCATCTCCTTCGTAAGCAGTGTAGTTAGTTTGGATAAAGTTTCTTACGTCAACGCTTTTTTGCCATTGGCCTTTATTAAAGCCTGTCCATTCTTGTCTCATTGCTTATACCTCCGATTTTTCTATATATAAATTTAGTTTGTTAAAACGATGTCAATAATAATTCTTAATTAATAGTAAATTCATATATGATTCTATCATCAAATAAAGAATGTTTCAATAGGAAATTAAATTATAAATATATTTACAATATCGGAAATATTCTGAATATTCAGCTTTATGTTAAAAATATAACAATATTTTCTAAAGTACATTTATGCTGTAAGTAAAATTTGAGGAATTTAAAATTAAATATATTAGTAGTATTTTTTGAGCATTTTAATCATTACAATATAGAATTTATTCTAGTATTATGATATTAAGCAAAAATATTTTAAGGAGTAGGTGAAGATAATGAAAATAGAAAACAAAATATTAAAATTATCCGTTTTAGGTGCATTATTCTTTGCACTATTTGGTATTGCATGGGGATGAGCGATAGATTCTGAAATGATTATATTCGATGGATTATATTCATTTATCAGTTTGTTATTATCTATGTTATCCTTATTTATAAGTAATTTTATGTCTAAAAATGATGTAGAGAAGTTTCCTTTTGGAAAACATATTTTAGAACCATTAGTTATTTCAATTAAATCTTTAGTTATACTTATAATGTGTTTATATACTCTTATAGATGCAGTAAAGATAATGTTTAATGGAGGCAACAACATAGAATTTGGACTAGCTATAGTTTATTCCATTATTTCGGTTGTTGGTTGTGGCATAATCACTTTATATATGAAGAAGAAAGAGAAAAAGTTATCTTCTGAATTAATAAAAGCTGAGAGTAATCAATGGTTTATGGATACAGCTTTAAGTGCAGCAGTATTAATTGGGTTTTTAGTTGCAATAGTTTTATCTAAAACTACCTTAAGTTTCTTAAATCCATATATAGATCCAACTATGACTTTAATAGTATCAATAATTTTCTTAAGATTACCTATAAAGACTTTTATAGAAAGTTTTAAAGAGATTATATCTGTTAAGGCTGATGATGAAATTAATGATGATATATATGTACTAGTAAAAGAAATTGAGGAAGAGTATAAATTTGAAGAATCAATTGCTAGAGTTTCTAAAATAGGTAGAGAACTTAGAATAGAAATAGATTTTGTCTATAATCAAAATAGTAAGTTAAAGACCTTAGACCAAATGGACAGTGTAAGAGAAGAAATAAATGATGCTATGAAGCATATTAAATATAATAAGTGGTTAAATATTTCATTTACTGCAAATAAGAAGTGGATAGTTTAAAAGTCAGCGAAAGCTGGCTTTTTTTTATATAAATAGGTATTTAATAAAATTACAAAAAAATAATATTTTTGAGAACATTTTATTAATTTAAATCGTCTAATAAGTAAAGCTATAAATTAAAAGTTATGCTGCAAATATTACAGATTATAGGATAGGAGAAAATATTGAATATAAACATAAATGAAAACAAATTGTAACCAAATTGTAATGAATTTTTAAGGTAATATAAGTGGTATATAATAGCAAATAATGATATTATAAGATAAAAAGTAAAAATATAATATTAAATATAATAAGTATGGAGGAATTTATGAGTAAGAAGCTAAAAAGAGTATTTTCTATAGCAATGTCTCTTGCTTTGATGGTATCTGCTGTCGGTTGTTCTGGTGGAGGTACTAAAAAGTCTACTATGGGGAGATATATTGAAGAAAGATATGAATCTCCAACAGATTCATATATTCAAAACATGACTAAACTAGATGACGGTAGAATTGCAATGGTAGGCCAAACTTATGATACTGAAGTAAGATTATCCAGTTTTATTTCAGAGGATGGTGGACAAACTTGGAGTGAAACTATTATAGATTTACCAAAACAAGATGGTATGGAAACTTCAATTATGAATTCTACTGTATTAAGTGACGGAAGAATACTTATAGGATATTACTTTATGGAACCATGGGTAGAACCAGAAGTTGATGAAAATGGTAATATTGCTGAAGATGAAAGTACAGAAATACTAGATAAAGAAGAATGGAAAGAACCAGAATATAAATATGCTATAGTAAATCAAGATGGAACTTTTCAAGAAATAGAAATAGAACAAGAAGAAGCAGAAGATGGAATGTGGTATGGACAACCACAATTTAAAGCAGCTTCAAATGGAGATATATTCTATTCAACTGGTAAGGGTGATTCAGTAGTTCAATTAGATGGAACTACTTTTGAAGTAAAAAATGAGTATTTCTTTGAAGATTATTTTAATGATTATTCAATAGTAGGAGATTCGCTTATCATATATGGATTTTCAACTATAGTAGAATTTGATATTAACACTGGAGATGAAAAGGGTAACTTAGAGGAGTTAGAAAAAGAAGTTTTAGGAGATACTGTTCAGTATTATCCAACATTTATAGACTCAGGAAGTAAAACTAAATTATATTACTATACTACATTAGGTTTATATGAATATGATTTATCAGAAAAGAAGACTAAACAACTTATAGATGGAGCATTAAGTTCTTTTGGTGATACAGAAATGCATTTAATGTCTTTTGTTGAAAAGGATAATAATGAATTTTTAACTGTATTTAATGATTGGAGCAATGGAGGAACAGCTATTATTAATTTTGCATATGATGCCAATATTCCATCTGTTCCTGATAAACAATTAAGAGTATATTCATTGTTAGAAAATGATCAAGTGAGACAAGCTGTTTCTTCTTATGCAAAAGCGAATCCAGATACTTATGTTAAATATGAAATTGGTATGTCTTGGGGAGAAGAAGGAATTACTGAATCAGATGCACTTAAAACTTTAAATACTGAAATTGCTGCTGGAAATGGTCCAGATGTTATATTACTAGATGGGCTACCAGTAGAGTCTTATATAGAAAAAGGGCTTTTAGAAGATATAAGCGATGTTATATCAGAATATACAAATCAAGATTTATTATTTAAAAACATAGCAGATGCGTATACTGTTGATGGAAATATATATCAATTCCCAACTAAAATTAAGTTCCCAATGTTAGTTGGAAACAAAGATGTTATAGAATCAGTTTCAGATTTAGATTCATTTGTAGAATTAGCTAAAAAGTTAGGAAAAGAAAATCCTGATAAGAGAATATTTAATGATTACTATTCTCCTAAGACTTTAGTTTATTCATTATATTATTTATATGGAAATGATTGGTTAAATAGCGATAAAACTATAAATGTTGATGCATTAAATAATTTCTTTGAAAAATCTAAGGAATTATATACTGTTGTTGATGAAAATATGAAGAGATATTATGAAAAGATGGAAGCGATATGGAATGATAAATTCCAAGGTGAACAAATTCCTGATAAAGAGGAAATTATTGAAGATGAAGACTTTGAAGAAGGCGATGGAGAAGATTTTGTAGACCCTAACGAAGGAATTTGGAGCGTATACGAAATTAATGATTACTTAATGCCTTCGGTTTATGCAGATTCATTATTAATGGATGGAAATAATGCTGGTTCATTAATTTATGGTGGATTAGATTCATCATGGGGATATCAATCTTTAATTACTGCATTAATAAATAATAAAGATTTAGATTATAAGATGTTAACAAGAGGCGATGAAAAAGTATTTATGCCTATTGATCTTTTAGGAGTAAATTCTAAAGCTAAAAATAAAGAGGAAGCAAAAGAATTTATTAAAGAATTATTTAATGAAAAATCTCAAACAAGATATTATGGACAAGGAATAACAGTAAATAAGGAAAGTTTGAAAAAAGAATTTGCAATAGACGAAGAGTGGCAACCAGAATTTGATGAAGAGACTCAACATTACTTCTCAGGATCAATGGGATGGCAAGATGAAGATGGAACTATGCATGAAGTTAAACAATACATGCCAAATGAAGAAGATGTTAATAGATTAATAGGTGAAATAGAAAGCTTAACTGTAGCTGGAACAGTTAATAGAGTATTATTAACTGAAGTAGCTAAACAATTCGAAGCATACGCTTTAGGAAATAGTAGTTTAGATGATGCTATTAATACAATAGTAGATAATTTAGATTTATATTTGGCGGAGTAATATGGAAAAGGTAAAAAGAAAGAAGAAGATAAATAAAGCACCATTATATTTTATTTTACCAAGTCTAATAGGGGTAGCAGCGTTTACGTTGCTTCCCTTCTTAGATGTATTTATTAGATCTTTTCAAAGTGCAATTTCAAGAGAATTTTCTGGGCTTGAAAATTATTATGATATATTTTCAAATGCTGCATTTAAGCTAGCATCACAGAATACAATAAAGTTTGTGTTAGTATGTATACCTTTATTACTAGCAATATCATTAGCTATAGCAGTATTCTTAAATAAATTTGTACAAGCATCTCAAATTTTAAGAACTGCTTTTTTAATACCTATGGCTGTTCCAATAGCTTCAGTTGTACTTATATGGAATATAGTATTTCATGAGCAAGGAGTATTGAGCGGAGTATTAAATAATTTTAATATTGTAGGCCAAGATTGGATGAGTACTAGATATGCTTTTTGGGTATTAGTATTTAGTTATATATGGAAGAATCTCGGATATACAATAATATTATGGTTAGCAGGACTAAATGCGATATCAAAGGAAATTTATGAATCAGCAAAGGTTGATGGAGCAGGAGACTTGAAATGTTTTACTAAGATAACATTACCTTGCTTAAAACCTACATTATATACAATAGCTGTTTTATCTTTACTTAACTCTTTTAAAGTATTTAGAGAGGCTTATTTAGTAGCTGGAGATTATCCAGATAAGAGTATGTATTTATTACAACATTTATTTAATAACTGGTTTAGAGAGATGTCATTTGGAAAGATGGCTGCAGCCTCTGTAGTAATGGCAGTAATAATCTTTGGATTAATTATGCTTTTACAGAGGGCATGGGAAAATCAAGATTAGAGAGGAGATTGCTAAAATGAAAAGAAAAATTATATTTCTTATATTAGTTATATTATCTTTATTTATGTGTTTTCCAGTTATCTTTTTAATAGCAGGGTCTTTCATGGGGAAAGCAGAGTTAACAGGACACCTTGCTCCAGTGCTGGGCAAGGGAAAAGACTTTGTTAGTTGGGGGTTATTACCGAAATATCCAACTATAAGGTCTTATGTTGAGCTATTATTAGATACACCACAATTTTTCGTGATGTTCTGGAATTCAGTAAAGATAGTGTTTTTATCAATTGCTGGACAACTTATTGTAGGAATAGCGGCAGCTTGGGGATTTGCAAGATACAACTTTAGATTTAAGAAAATATTATTTACTTTATACATAGTAGTAATGTTAATGCCATTTCAAGTTACTATGCTATCAAGTTACTTAGTTTTAGATTCTTTTAAATTATTAGATACTCACTGGAGTATTATATTACCTGCTATTTTTTCAACGTTCTCAGTTTTTATAATGTATAGATTTTTCTGTAATATACCTGAGGCTATTATTGAGTCAGCGAGAATAGATGGGGCAAGTGAATTAAAGATATTTTTTAAAATAGGAATTCCGTTAGGTATGCCAGGAATAATGTCGGCAGTAATCTTACAATTCTTAGAACTTTGGAATTTAATAGAACAACCATTAACATTCTTAAAAGATAAGAGTTTATGGCCGTTATCAATTTATCTGCCTAATATAACATTAGAAAATGCAGATATAGCATTTACGGCATCAGCTGTTACATTAATAGCAGCTATAATAGTATTCTTTGCAGGTCAAAGTTATTTAGAGCAAGGTATTGCAGCATCAGCAGTAAAGGAATGATGAGTTATGAGTATGAAACAAAAAATAAAGAAGATTATAAATTTCGAATATGTTAAAAAAGGAAAAGATACGATACAGAAGAAAGCAGTTAAGTACTTAGGTGCATTTTTATTAATTATGATAGGATGTACTATGTTATCAAGATTTGCAGATTCTTTAACAATTCCTGTTATCAAAACAGAAAAGCCAAAGGTAAAAACAATGGTTGATGAAGTTAAGGCTTCTGGAAGAGTAGTTAAAAATAGAGAAGAAAAAATATCTACAATTGAAGGATTAAAAATCGAATATGTAAATGTAAGTGTTGGAGCGTTAATTAAAGCAGGTGATGTTTTAGTTGAATTGGATACTGAAGATTTACAAAAAAAGATAGATGATATAAACGAAAATATTTCTAGAGATGAAAAAACTTTAGCTAGAGCTAAGGAAGATTACAATAGAGCTATATCTTCTAAAAATAGTAATGTAGCAAAGGCTTTAGAAGAGATGAATAAAGCAAAGAAAGAATTAGATGAATACAGACAACTTCCAGAGGCATCAGGAGATGGAGTTAATGAAGAAGGACCGGTAAGAGATCCAGCAGTAGAAGAGAGTTTAAAGGCTGATTATGAAAGCAAGAAGGCAATGTATTCATCAGCAGTAGAAGACGCTAATGACACATTAGATTTAGATCGTAACCTACAAGATGTTAAGGATTCATTAAAATTAGATGACTATTACGCAGAATTAGAAAAAATACAACCACTATTAGATGCTAATGGAAAAGTAACATCTCCAAAAGAAGGAATTGTTACAAGTGTATTTGCTCAAAATGGTGGAGTTACATCTGATGCTATAATCTCAATAGCAGATAAAGAAAGTGGATATAAGTTTGTTGGACAAATAGAATCTAGCAAGAGAACTTTAGTAAAACAAGGACAAACTGTAGCTCTTAAATTAAATAGTGGAAATTACGTTGAAAATCTAACAATAGAAGCAATTTCAAAGAGTGAGGAAAGTCCAGATTATTTAAATGTAACAGTTGTTTTACCAGCAGGTACAGGTGAAATAGATGATATGGGAGAAATAATCATTTCAAGTCAATCTAAAAAGTACTCTACATGTGTTCCTTTAGCAGCATTAAGACAAGGAGATAATAATAGTTATTATGTCTTAGCTGTAAGTGAAAAAGAAACAGTACTTGGTACTGAAAAGATAGCAAAAAAGTATGAAGTTCAAATTGAAAAGAAAGATAACGAATTTGCAGCTTTAAAAGAAGGTACATTCTCAAGAGGAGAACAAGTAATAATAAGTAGTAATAAAACTGTTGAAGATGGCGATAGAGTTCGCCTGGAGACTGAATGATAAGGCAAGTAAAGCATATAATTAAGGTAATCCTTATTTTTGCTTTAGTTATGTGCTGGGGAATTACTTTAGGATATGCAAATAATATTGAAAGAGATAATGATACAATAAACTTTTATTTTGAAAATGGAAATATTAATGCAGATATAGTAAAAAATATTGAAGAAAGTAAAAGTGATATATCTGTAGTTGGTTGGACTGAAAAATCATTACAATCAGCTACTAATACAGACTTGAATAGAACTGCAAGTGATCTTAAGGTATTAGCTATAAGGGGAAACTCGTCCTTATTATTTGATGGAGCACTATTATTTCAAGATGATAAAGATGGTTGTTTAATAGATACAGAAACATCTTATAAACTTTTTGGAAGTACACATTCTAGTGGTAAGGAAATAACTTATGGAGAGAGAAAATTAATAGTACGAGGTATTCATGATAGTACAAAATCTAATATTATTGTTCAATTATTGGATGATGATAGAGATGTTTTAGATGGGTTAACTATTGATGGAACTGATATGACATTAAATAAAATAGAAGAGTTTAAGACGCAGTTTGGAATTCAAGAGATGGCAATAAGTGGTGGTATATATCATAATTTTGCGAAGGTATTTGCAATGGTATTTCCTATAATAGCTTTAGTTTTAGTATTAATTAAAGTTATAACACATTTTTTCAAGGCTAAGAGAAAACCGGTGTTAAAGATAATATATATTTCCATGGCAATAATAAGTATATTTATATTCTTTAAAGTTACAAAATTAAATATTTCTATTCCGCTAGATATGATTCCTAACAAATGGTCAGATTTTGATTTTTGGAGTAAGATGTGGAAAGAAAATATAGAGAAGTTACAATATGTACTTTATATGAAGAAGTATGGAATAGATATTTATAATATAGAAAATTTGATTATGAGCGGATTGTATTCAATTTTAACAGTAATATTATTTGTAATTAATTTAAAGGTCAATAAGATAAAAGATATAAAAGAATTAATTTATATAGTATCAGCAAGTGTATTATGTACATTTATAGCGGTTCTTACTATATGGTCTAAATTCAGCTTTGATGTCAATATAACAATGTTATGGGTAGTATATCCTTTATATCTTTGTGGAAATTACTTCATGGATGTTCATGAAAAGTATTTTAAATATGAAGAAAATGAAATAATCCAAGAAATAAGAATAAAAGAAACAGTTACGAATTAAAACTGTAATAAATATTCATGTTTATTAAGAGAGTAAAATGACAAGTATTAAGTTAACTATAGTGTTAATTTGAGCTTGTCATTTACTATTTACTAATATAAGTTTATAAGTTGTCATAAACTCTTACTTGTATATATTTGTTAATTAAGATAAAATATAAATTTATAAGATTTATGATATATAAAGGAGAAAATAATGCGAGACATAACTAATTCTAGAGGTAAAATATTTAGACATTTTAAAGGAGATTTATATTTAGTTGAAGATTTTGTAAAGCATTCAGAAACACAAGAAAATATGGTGCTATATAGAGCATTATATGGGGAGTGCGGCTTATTTGTAAGACCTTATGATATGTTTGTAGAAGAAGTTCCAGAGGGTAAAGTTAATCCAACTGGACAAATATATAGATTTCAAGAATTTGAAGTAAAAAGTGTAAAATAATAAAATATATATTATAAAAGAAATTACTGATTCAATTTAAGATAAGTGGATATATTTTAAGAGAGATGTATCCATTTATTTTTATATTAAATATGAATCTGTTAAGTTGATATGAAAAAATAGCTTGATTTTTCATAGAATTGCTCGCTCTTTGAAAATTATATAAGTTTGAATTTTTTATTGTATGGTAAACAAACCTACAATAAAATTGAT